>NZ_JBXUOW010000122.1:0-7408 GCF_057196645.1 Micromonospora sp. ATLC16 | reverse complement strand
GCGCGGCGCGGCACGACCGGTGCGCCGGTCACCGGGCCGGTCGTCGGCCGCGCGCCGCGCTCGCGCAGCTGGGCGGCGAGGGCGGCGACGGTCGGGTGCTCGAAGACCACCCGCAGCGGCAGCTCCATGCCGACGACCGGGCGCAGCCGCGTCACGACCCGGGTGGCCAGCAGGGAGTGACCGCCGAGGGCGAAGAAGTCGTCGTCGAGACCGAGCCGCTCGATGCCGAGCAGCTGGGCGAAGACCTCGGCGACCAGGTGCTCCAGCGGGTCACGCGGGGCCCGGTAGGGGGTCTCCGATCCGGAGCGGCCGTACTCCGGCTCGGGCAGCGCGGCCCGGTCGATCTTGCCGTTCGGGGTGAGCGGGAACGCCGCCAGGTGCACGAAGGCCGAGGGCACCATGTACTCCGGCAGCCGCTCGCGCAGGAACGCCACAAGCTGGGCGGCGGGCACGTCGGCGGCGGCGAGGTAGGCCACCAGCCGGGTGTCGCCGGCGTGCTCGCGGGCGGTCACCACTGCCGCGCCGAGCGCCGGATGGGCGGCCAGCACCTCCTCGATCTCGCCGAGCTCGATGCGGAATCCGCGGACCTTCACCTGGTGGTCGATCCGGCCCAGGAACTCCAGGCCGCCGTCGGCGCGACGGCGTACCAGGTCGCCGGTGCGGTAGAACCGGCCGGCCGGGGTGGCCAGCTCGACGAAGCGCTCGGCGGTGAGGTCGGGGCGGTGCAGGTACCCGCGTGCCAGCCCGGTGCCGCCGATGTACAGCTCGCCGGGAACGCCGGGTGGCACCAGCTGCCCTCGCCGGTCGAGGACGTGCAGGTCGGTGTTGGCCACCGGCTCGCCGAGCAGGATCGGACCGGCACCGACCTGTCCGACCGCGGACCAGACGGTGGTTTCGGTCGGGCCGTACATGTTCCACAGCTGCGCACCGCGCGGGCGCAGCGCGGCGGCCAGGCCCGGCGGCAGGGCCTCGCCGCCGCACAGCATGCGCAGTCGCGGCGAGCCCGCCCAGCCGGACTCGACGAGCATCCGCCAGGTCGACGGCGTGGCCTGCATGATCGTGGCGCCGGTCCGGTCCAGTACCCGCGCCAGCTCCTGGCCGTCGGCGGCCACCGTGCGCGGCACCAGCACCACGCGGGCACCGGTCGTCAGCGGCAGCAGCAGCTCGAGCACCGAGATGTCGAAGGAGAGACTGGTGACGGCGAGCAGCACGTCGTCGCGGTCGATCCCCGGCCGCTCCCGCATGGAACGCAGGAAGTTGCCCAATGCCCGGTGCGGTATCTGCACGCCCTTGGGGCGGCCGGTCGACCCGGACGTGTAGATCACGTACGCGAGGTCCTCGTCGGCGACGTCAACGGCGGGCGGCTGCACCGGCTGCCCCGTCAGCTCGCCCTCGATCGCGCCCAGGCACGCCACGACGGCGGCCCCGGCCGGCACCCGGTCGCGTACCGCGGACTCCGTGAGCACCAACGGCGCCCGCGAGTCGTCGAGCATGAACTTCAGCCGGGCGCGCGGGTAGTCCGGGTCCAGCGGCAGGTAGGCGCCGCCCGCCTTGTGTACGGCGAGGATGGCGATGACCGTCTCCGGCGAACGCCGCAGGCAGAGGCCGACCAGCACGTCGCGGCCGACACCTCGCCCGCGTAGCCAGTGCGCGAGCTGGTTGGCGCGCCGGTCCACCTCGGCGTAGGTGAGGGGGCGGTCCTCGAAGCGGATCGCCTCAACCTCGGGCGTCTCGCGCGCCCGGCGGGCGATCCGCTGGTGCGTCGGGTCGCCGGCCGGCCAGTCGCGCCGGCTGTCCGCGCCCAGGGCCAGCAGCGCGGCCCGTTCCTCGTCGCCGAGCAGCGGCAGCGCCCCGATCGGGGCGTGGGGGTCGGTCGCCGCGGCGGTGGCGAGCCGGCTCAGGTGGCCGGCCATCCGCTCGATGGTCGCGGCGTCGAACAGGTCGCTGTTGTACTCGATCAGCGCGTTCACGCCGAGGTCGGCGTCGTCGACGAGCTGCAGTTCCAGATCGAACCGCGCCGCCCGGCTGCGCAGCGGAAGCCGGGCGATCCGCAGTCCGGCCACCTCGACGGTCGGCACCGGCTGGGTCTGGTAGGCGAAGCTGACCTGCACCAGCGGGGGCCGGCTGAGGTCGCGGGCCGGTTTCACCTCCTCCACCAGCCGGTCGAAGGGAACCTGCTGGTGGACGTACGCCTCCAGGCAGGCGTCCCGGACCCGGTCGAGCAGCTCGGCGAAGCTCGGGTCGCCGGTGAGGTCGGTACGGATCGGCAGGGTGTTGACGAAGAAGCCGATCAGTCCTTCCAGCCCGGCCCGTTCCCGGTTGGCGACCGGGACACCGACGACCAGGTCGTCCTGCCCGGTGTAGCGGTGCAGCAGGATCTGGAACAGGGCGAACAGCACCATGAACGGTGTGGCGTCGCGCGCCCGCCCGACGGCGACGAGGTCCCGGAGCGCGGCAGCCGGGAGGTCGAAGTGCCAGGAGTCGCCGTGCGACGAGGTGACGGGTCGGCGCGGGTGGTCCAGCGGCAGTTCGAGCACCTGTGGCGCGCCGGCCAGCCGTGCGGTCCAGTAGCGCAGGTCGTCGACGTCGGTCGGTTCGTGTTGCAGGGCCTCGCCGTACTGGATCGGCAGGGGTGGCAGTGCGGCCGGGCGGCCCTCGCGGTACCCGGCGTAGAGCGCGGCGAACTCGGCGAACAGCACGCTCACCGACCATCCGTCGGCCAGGATGTGGTGCAGGACGACGATCAGGTGGTGTTCCTCGTCGGCGACCCGTAGCAGCCGCAGCCGCATCAGCGGCCCGGTCGCCAGGTCGAGCGGTGTGGTGACGGCCGCGGTCACCCGGTCCGTGAGGACGTGGTCGGGCGCGCCGCGCAGATCCTCCTCACCGACGTCGATGGTCACGCTCGGCGCCACCACCTGGACCGGTTCGCCGTCGCGTTCGACCACCGTGGTACGCAGCGACTCGTGCCGGGCTACCAGGTCCGCGACGGCGGCGCGCAGCGTCGTGCGGTCGAGCGGACCGCACAGCCGGACGGCGGCCGGTATCAGGTAGGCGGTGGTGCCGGGGTTGAGCCGCTCGAGGAACCACAGGCGGCGCTGCATGGCCGAGAGCGGATAGGTCTTCTCCCGATCAGCGAGACGCCTCGCCAGGCGGGCACGCTGTTCCGGCGAGAGGCCGGCCAGCCGTTCGCGCAGGCTCATCGGCCGTCCTCCTCGGCGAGCAGGGCCTGTAGCTCGTCGGCGGGCAGACGTTCCAGCTCGGCGAGCAGCGCGTCCGTCGGGTCCTCACTGGCCGGACCACCGGCCGTCGGACCGTCGCTGGCCGCGTCGCTGGCCGTCGGGGCGTCGCTGGCCGGGTCGCCCAGCAGGGTCAGGATCTGTTCCGCCACCCGGCGGACCGACGCTCCCTGCAGCAGCCCGGCGATGGGCAGCGTGACGCCGAACTGGGTGCGGATCTGGTTGCGCAGCCCCATCGCCATCAGCGAGTCCATGCCTAGCTCCAGGAACGGCTGATCGAGCCCGACCCGGACGGCCGCGACGGCTGACCTGCGGCGCGTGGCGGAGCGGGAGCTCAGCGCAGCGCCGACACCGCGGGCGAGCTGCCCGGCGAGGACGTCGAAGCGCTCGGCCGGTGGCAGCGCCAGTAGCGCCTCCCGGGTGAGCAACGGTCCCCCGGCCGGCGACTGGTCGGCCTGCGCGGCGGGCGGCGGCGCGGGCAGGTCGGTCTCCTCCGCCGACTCGTACCAGTGCCGGGTCCGGACGAACGGCGTGGTCGGCACCGGCACCCGGGTACGCCGGTAGCCGCGGTCGAACCCGCGCCAGTCCACGTCGGTGCCCTGCCGGTACAGCTCGGCGAGCGTGCCCAGCATGGTCTCCCAGTCGTCCGCACCCGCCCGCAGGCTGGGCAGGCGCAGCAGGTCGTCGCCCGGGCCGAGGTCGTCGAGCAAGGTGGCGTCCGGGCCGATCTCGAGGAAGCGGTGGTGCCCGGTACCGCGCAGCGTCGCCACGGCGTCGGCGAAGCGCACCGCTCCCCCGGCCAGCCCGCTCCAGTGCTCGGCTCCCGGCGCGCGGTCCCAGGGCTGCAGTTCACCGGTCAGGCTGGACACGAACAGGATGCGCGGCGGAGCCTGGCCGATCTCGGCCACCGCCCGGCGGAACGCGTCGAGCCGCGGGGTCCCCGCCTCGGCCAGTCGCGCCCGCTCGGTCACCAGTCGCAGCGCTCCCTCCAGTTTGAGCGCTCCGGCGGTGCAGGCCGCCGCCACCTCGCCGAAGCCGTGGCCGAGCACCGCGGCCGGTTCCACCCCCCAGCAGCGCCACAGCTGGGCGAGCGCGTACTGCACGGCGAACAACGCCGGCTGCGCCCGGGTCGGACGGCGGAGGTCGGCCGCGTCCGGTCGCTCCGGGAACAGCACCGGCAGCAGCGGCTCGGTCAGCAGCTCGTGGCACCGCTCGATCGCCTCCCGGAACACCACGGAGGTCTCGTACAGGGCGCGGGCCATGCCGGGGCGTGCGGCGCCGTCGCCGCTGAACAGGAACGCCACCTCGGGGTCGCGGGCCGCGGCGGGTGCGGGCTGCTCCGTCGCCCCGGCGAGCGCCGCGTCCAGCTCCTCGGCGGTACGTCCCACCACCGCGAGCCGGTGGGCGAAGTGCATCCGTCCCGTGTTGGCCGACCAGCAGTGGTCCGCCACCCGCGCCGGCGTGGCGGCGAGCACCTCGCGGTGCCGGGCGACGAGCGCGCGCAGGCCCTCCTCGCTGCGGGCCGACAGCGCGAGAACGGACATCGGCCGGCGGTCGTCGGCCTCCACCGGCTGCCGTCGCGGGCCCTCCTCGACGAGCAGGTGGACGTTGGTGCCGCTGAGCCCGAAGCTGCTCACGCCGGCGATCCGGCGGCCGTCGCGGGGTGCCCACTCGGTGAGCCGGGTCGGCACGGTGAACGGCGGACGGTCCACGCCGATGAGCGGGCTCAGCCGCTCGAAATGCAGGTGGGCGGGGATCGCCCGATGGCGCAGCGCCAAGATCACCTTGATCAGCCCGGCCACCCCGGCCGCCGCCTCCAGGTGGCCGAAGTTCGTCTTCACCGAGCCCAGGTGCCACTCCGCGCCCGGTTCCGCCGGGTAGACCTCGGCCAGCGCCTCGGCCTCGATGGGGTCGCCCAGGGTCGTGGCGGTGCCGTGCGCCTCGACGTAGGAGACCTGGTCCGCCCGGACGCCCGCCCCGTCCAGGGCGCGGCGCAGCAGGTCACGCTGGGACATGACGTTGGGGGCGGTGAGGCCGGTGCTGCGGCCGTCCTGGTTCATCGCGCCGCCGCGGATCACGGCCAGCACGTCGTCGTCGGCGGCGAGCGCGTCGGAGAGGCGCTTGAGCACCACCATGCCGCACCCCTCGCCGCGGACGAAACCGTTCGCCGCGGCGTCGAACGTCCGGCACCGGCCGTCCGGCGCCATCATCCCGAACTGCGAGAAGCCGATCGTTGGAAGCGGGGAGAGCAGCACGTTCACTCCCCCGGCCAGGGCCGTGTCGCACTCGCCGGAGCGGAGACTCTGGCAGGCCAGGTGCACCGAGACCAGCGAGGAGGAGCACGCGGTGTCGACCGACACCGCGGGGCCGCGCAGGTCGAGCAGGTAGGCGAGCCGGCCGGAGACGATGCTGTGCGCGTTGCCGGTCATCACGTACGGCGTGATCTCGTCCGGCCGGCGGAAGTTGCGGAGCGCGTAGTCGTTGCCGAGCACGCCGATGAACACGCCGGTGCGGCTGCCGGCCAGCCGGGCGTGGCCGGCGTGCTCCAGCGCCTCCCAGGCGACCTCCAGTACCAGTCGCTGGTTGGGGTCCATCGCTTCGGCCTCGCGCGGCGAGATGCCGAAGAACGCGGCGTCGAACTCGTCGATCCGGTCCAGGAAGCCGCCCCAGCGGGTAGTCATCGTCCCCGGACGGCCCACCTCGCTCTGGTAGAAGGCGTCGACGTTCCAGCGGTCCGGCGGGGTCTCCTGGATCGCGTCCACGCCCTGGGAGAGCAGACGCCAGTACGAGTCGGCGTCCACCACGCCCCCTGGGAAGCGGCAGCCGAGGCCCACCACGGCGATCGGCTCGGTCCGCTGTTCGCGGGCCGCGGCCAGTTCGCGTTGCAGCTGGTCGATCGCCACGAGGGCGCGCTTCAACGTGGCGGCAGAGGTGTCCGCAGCGGTCATCTCAGGCTCTTTCGTCGGCGGTGTCATGGCGGGTCCCCTCGATGGACTGGAGGCGTTGCAGGAGCAGCGCCTCGACGTCGCTGTCGCTCAGCGCGTCGACGTCGAGGACCGGCTCGGACGCCGCGGGCGGTACGGGCGGTGCGGGCAGCGTGGTGTCGTCGGCGGGCACCGCGTCCAGGGGTATCCCCATCTGCTCGGCGAGGAACGGCGCGAGCGCGTCCACGGTGGGGTACCGCCAGGCGAGCGTGGCCGACAGCGGGGTGCCGACGAGCGTCTCCAGTCGCCTGCGCAACTCCAGCGAGAGCAGGGAGTCGAAGCCCATGCCGGCGAGGGGGATGCTGGTGTCCACCCGGTCCGGGGCCTGCTTGAGCACCCGGCCGACCTCCTCGCGGCAGCGGCGCAGCAGCAGATCGCGGCGGCGGCGGCCCGGCTCCACGGCGAGCAGCGCCCGGTGCAGGTCGTCGCGGCGTTCCCCGGCCGGCGTCGGCGACGACTCGGCCGGCTGCAGGGCCTGCTGCGCCTCGGGCAGCTCGTGCAGCAGGGGCCGGGGACGCGCGATGGCGTACGCCGGGGTGAACAGCGACCAGTCCACGTCGGCCACCACGGCGGTGGGCGTGCCCGCGCCGAGCGCCCGGTCCAGCTCGGCCAGGGCCGGCTCGACGGGCATCAGCCGTAGGCCGCGGCGCGCCAGCTCGTCCTCGTGCGCGTCGTGGGCCTGTCCGGCCGCCCACGGACCCCACTGCACCGACAGCGCCGGCAGTCCCCGGGCGTGGCGGTGTTCGGCGAGC
Source organism: Micromonospora sp. ATLC16 (assembly GCF_057196645.1). Lineage (NCBI taxonomy): Bacteria > Bacillati > Actinomycetota > Actinomycetes > Micromonosporales > Micromonosporaceae > Micromonospora > Micromonospora sp. ATLC16. Next base: position 436 of record NZ_JBXUOW010000122.1, on the reverse strand, counting down.
GCGTCGAGGTAGGCGTTCGCCGCGGAGTAGGCGCTCTGGTATCCACTGCCCCACACCCCGGTGATCGAGGAGAACAGGACGAAGGCGTCGAGCGGGCCGGTCAGCAGCTCGTGCAGGTGCAGGGCGCCGGCGTCCTTGCCGGCGACGACCCGCTCCAGGTCGGCGGCGGTGGTGTCGGTGAGCGGCTTCACCAGCGAGACGTCACCCGCGACGTGGAACACCGAGCGGACCGGGTCGCCGTCGGCGGACAACCGGTCGAGCAGCGCGGCGAGCTGCGCCCGGTCGGCCACGTCGCAGGCCGCGACGGTGACCCGGGCGCCGAGCGTGGTCAGCTCGGTCTCGAGGGCGGCCGCCCCCGGCGCGGCCGGACCACGCCGGCTGGTGAGCACCAGGTGCTCGGCGCCAGCGCGGGCGAGCCGGCGGGCCAGCTCGGCGC
>NZ_JBXUOW010000121.1:0-7556 GCF_057196645.1 Micromonospora sp. ATLC16 | reverse complement strand
CCACGCGCACCCCGTCGGCGTACGCGTCGGTGCAGATGTCGATCGCCAACTGCCCCTTCGTGCGGAAGCGCAGGTCAGCCGGTATCCCTGTTCCACGGGCGGTGTCTTCGTGTTGCGCCCCGGGTTAGATGGAGACATCGAAACCTGGAGGAACACCAGCGATGCCCGCACCGAAGAAGTACCCCGACGAGCTGCGTGAGCGTGCGGTCCGGTTGGTCCTTGAGGCCCGTCGGGATCCGGCCGGCGCGGTCGGCGCGATCCGGCGGATCGCCGACCAGCTCGGAGTCCACCCAGAGGCGTTGCGGACGTGGGTGAAGAAGGCCGAGACCGACGCCGGTGAGCGGCCGGGCACGACCAGCAGCGATGCCGAACGCATCGCGGCCCTCGAACGGGAGAATCGTGAGCTGCGGCGGGCGAACCAGATCCTGAAGTCCGCGGCGTCTTTCTTCGCGGCCGAGCTGGACCGGCCGTCGCGATGAGGGTCGCGTTCGTCGACTCGCAGCAGGAACAGCACGGTGTCCAGTCGGTCTTGCGGGCGTTGGAAGACACGCCGGCACAGATCGCACCGACGGCCACGGCCTGCACAACTGCCTCGGCGCGGCGCTGGCCCGGCTCGAGGGGCGAATCGCGATCCCGGCGCTGTTCCGCCGGTTCCCCGGGCTGGACCTCGCGGTCGACCGGCCGGACCTGCGCTACATCGAGAACTGGGCGATGCGTCGCCTGGTCACGCTGCCGGTGCGGACGACGGGCACGCCGCGGTGATCTCCGGCGACCGGGAGACCGAAGCCACCGTGCGGGTGAACCCGCAGCTGTGCCGCTGCACCGGGCTGTGCCAGGCGATGTCGCCGGCGCTGTTCCAGCTGACCGCCGCCGGGCATGCCGAGGCCGTCCAGGCCCGGCTGACCGGCCCGGAAGCCCTCGAAACCGCCCGCTCCGTCGCGGACTGCTGCCCGATGGGAGCCGTCGAGCTCACCGTCGGGCCGTCCACCGGCGGGTCGGGCCGACCGGAAAGGTGAGCCGTGACGTCGACCCAACCGACGGCGCAGGAGGCCGAGGCCATCCTCGCGGCGCTCTGGGAGCGCAACTACAACCCCCTGACGACCGAATTGATCGGCCGGCTGCCGCTCGGTGCCGGCGCCCGCTGCCTCGACATCGGCGCCGGGGCCGGCTCGATGTCGAGCTGGCTCGCCGCGCGGGTGCCGCAGGGGCAGGGTCATTGCGTTGTCGGGATGCCGCTGGTCACGGCGGTGATGAGGTCGTGGGGGCGGCGGTTGGCGCGTCGGGTGGCGCGGGCGATGTTGGCCTCGCTGTTGGTGCGGTGGTAGCTGATCGAGGTGTTACGCAGGGTCGCGAGGACGGCGGGTCCGGTGCCGGTCCGGGCTTGGTGGAGATCTTCACGGAAAGTGACGTCCCGGACGTGATGTAGGCGGTTTTCGATGTGCCATTCGAGGCGGGCCCAGTGCTGCAGGTCGGCGGGTTGGGCCTGTTCGGCGGATAGGGACACCGTGTAGTAGGCGGTTTCGCGGCTGGTCTTCCCGCTGGTGGTGCGGGTGCGGGTGATCCGGACGGCCTGCTCGGCGTGGGGGAACCTGATGCCGCCTGGAGTAGCCACGGTGATGGCTTTGACGGTGCGGGTCTCGCGGCGGCCGTGGCCGGTGTCGCGGCGGCGGTCCCCGATTGGGATCTCCGGCCAGGGCAGGGTCTTGAGCTGCTTGAACAGGGTGGGTTGGTTGCCTTTCGTCGGGATCATCAGGTGGGCGCCGCGGGCGGCGATCTCCTCGGCGTGCGCGGTCTGGGTGTGCAGGGCGTCGGCGATGAACAGCAGACCGGTCAGGCTGCCCAACACTGACTCGACCGCGTCGAGCAGCGGTGCGAACGCGGGGATCTCGTTGCTCTTCGCGCTCACGGTGACCTGGGCCAGGACGATGCCGGTGCTGGTGTCCAGCGCGGACAGCAGATGAACCTGACCGCCGTCGGCACGCCGGGCTCCCCGCAGCGTTTTCCCGTCCACGGCGATCACCGTCCGATATCGGTGCGGCCGGGGTGTGACCGGCCGGGCGCGGACCTTCAGCCAACCCGCGAGGACGGTAGACAACAACTGATCGTCGAGGCGGGTCAGCAACCGCCATACCGTCGTACCCGCCGGCACCCCATCGCCGAAGCCGAGCCGGTCGCGGGCCTGTTCATCCAGATCGTGCAACCAATCGGTGATCGCGGCGAACGACGACGCCCCCGCGAGGACCGCGCACACCGCGACCGCGAGTAAGCCCGACAGCGGGTAACGCACTCCCCGTGGATCTCGAGGATCCGGGACCGCCGCCAAGGCGTGTAGCAGTCCCGTTGTCTCACCTGCCGTAACGGACGGTGGTGACGTGCCAGGGGTGCCGGCGACCGAAGACAGCGCGGGGATCGGGCATGATGACATCGGCGGGTGAGGTCCTCGGGTGTCGTGAAGCGTAGAGAACTCCATGATCACCGACGCGATCTCACCCGCTCTTCCGGCCTCCACAGAGGCCACTCGCCCCGTAGATTCCCAGCTCAGGGCACCCACCAATCGACTACGCAATCGCCCTGGCCGCAGGGGTCGGTGCTCGCCGTCGACGTCAACACCGACTTTCTCGACGACGTGCGCGACCCGGGGCTGACGGTGCGGCAGGGCGACATCGAGACCGAGCAGTTCGCACCTGGCTCGTTCGAATTCATCCTGGCCCGCGGCGTGTTCTCGGTCCTCAAGAGCCCCGACGAACTGTTGACCCGGGCCGTGCAGTGGCTGGCCCCGGGTGGCTGGATGCTCGTCGAGGACTTCTACTTCATGCCGGCCGAGGACGCGGCCACCCCGCTGGGCCACCGGGTCATCGAGGCCTATCTGCGGGCGTTCCGGGTTCAGGGCGCCGACATGCGGTTCGCCCGCCGGCTGCCGGCCCGGCTGGCCGGCGAGGGGCTCACCGGTGTCGACTTCCACCTGCGGCCGCTCGGCCCCGGTCAGGGGCAGTACGAGAACGAGCTGATGCGTCGCCGGCTCGAGTTGCAGGGCCAGCCGCTGGTCGACAACGGGTGGGTCAGCGCGCAGGATCTGGCCGATTTCATCGCCACCATCGAGGATCCGGCGTCCCGGGACGTCACGACTCTGCTCTTCTCGGTCTGGGGCCAACGGCCAACGACGTGACAGCGCTTGACTTCATCCTTGGTTCAGCTTTTACGGTGTGAATGTCCGCGATTGCACTGCGAAACCGAGGAAGGGGCGTGGCGTGCACCCTCCCGAGAGCACCGGCAGGACGACGGGACCGCCTCCGGGCGGTCAGGCCGCGATCCTGGTCCTCGCGGGCATGCTCACCATCATGGCGGGAGCGGTCGTGTCGCCCGCCCTGCCCGGCATCCGGGCCGCCTTCGCCGACACGGCCGACGCCGACCTGCTGTCCCGCATGATCACCAGCACCCACGCGCTGGCGATCGTGGTGTTCGCCCCGTTCGCCGGCGCGTTGTCCGAGCGCATCGGGCGCAAGCGCGCTCTGGTCATCGGCATGCTCGCCTTCGCCGTGGGCGGCAGCTCCGGGTTCTACCTGCCCGACCTCTACAGCATCCTGGCTGGCCGGATCGTGCTCGGCCTCGGGGTCGCCCTCGTCATGACCACCAGCGTCGCCATGGTGGCCGACCTCTACGAGGGCGCCCAGCGGCAGCGGTTGCTCGGCCGACAGACCTCCGCCGGAGCGTTCGGCGGCGTGCTCCTGCTGGTCGGCGGCGGCGCGCTGGCCGGGCTGGGCTGGCGCAGCGTCTTCCTGGTCTACCTGCTCGGCGCGGTGCTCGCCGTCGCCGCGCTGCGCTACCTGCCCGGTGGTGGCCGCCCACCCGGCGACGCCGACGGGGACGCCGGCTCCGGCGACCCCGCCCGGCGCTGGTGGCCGGTGGGCATCACCGCGGCGCTGGTCGCGATGCTGCTCGGCCAGGTCGCGTTCTACTCGGTGCCGGTGCAGGTGCCGTTCCTGGTCGAGAACGACTTCCACGCGACCTCGATCGCCTCGGGGGCGGTCATCGCGGTGCAGACCCTGACCACCGGGCTGGTGTCGCTGCGCTTCGCCGCGATCCGGCGGCTGGCCGGTGAACACGTGCTCGTGGCCGTGGCCTTCGCCGCGATCGGGGCCGCTTACCTGGTGCTGTTCGCGGCCCCGCACGTCGTCGTGCTGGGGGTGGGCACGCTGGTCATGGGCGTCGGCCTGGGCATCCTGATGCCGACGCTGAACAACTGGGTGGTCAACACCGCCCCGTCGGACTCCCGTGGCCGGTACGCCGGTTTCCTGACCACCGCCCTGTTCCTGGGCCAGTTCCTGGCGCCGATCGTGACCCAGCCGGCCGTGAGCCGCCTCGGCATCCAGCCCCTGTTCCTGATCATCGCGACCGGCGCGCTGATCGTCGCCGCCGGCTACCTCGCCGCGTCCCGGCGTCGTACCCGCGCTGAGGCCGAACCCGACGCCGACCGGGCCGACGTGCTCGCGTCCCGACTCGACCAAGGATCTCCCCATGTCCGCTGACACCGATCGTCCCGTGCGGGTCGAGTTCGTCCTCGACCTCATCTGCGTGCACTCGTACCTGGCCTTCACCCGCTTCGAGAAGGCCGCGGCGCGTCGGCGCGCGGACGGCCGGACGATCGAGGTGACGTTCCGGCCGTTCCAGATCGATGACGGCGCCCCCGAGGAGGGCGAGCCGCTGACCGAGCGCCACCGTCGCGACTTCGGCGCCGCTGCCGAGGAGATGGTGGAGCGCATGACCGGCACCGCCGCCCGCGACGGACTCAGCCTCGACTTCGGCCGGGCCATCTTCGTCAACACGTTCCGGGCCCACCAACTGCTGGCCACGGCGCAACGGCAGGGGCGGGCGGAGGTGGCCGCCGAACGGCTGTTCCGGGCCTACTTCAGCGAGGGCCGCAACATCGGGGATCCGGTCACGCTCGACGAACTCGCGGCCGACGCCGATGTCACCCCGGTGGCGGCCGGCGGGGACGGTCCCGAACCGGAGGAGGTCGCCGCCGCACTGGTCGCGGTGCGGGAGCGGGGCGTCACGTCGGTGCCGTTGGTTCGGGTCGACGACGGCCCGGAGTTGTCCGGTGCCCGCTCGGAAGAGGACTACCTGGACGCGCTGACCCCGACCGGGTGACCCGCGTACCGCCATCCGTCACGACCCCAACGAAAGGAACCCCATCATCATGGCTCCCCTGCGGCTCGCAGTAATTTGCGGCAGCGTCCGCGACGGCCGGTTCGGTCCCACGGCCGCCCGCTGGATCGCCGACCAGGCCGCCCGGCGTGACGACTTCGAGGTCGACTACATCGACCTGGTCGACCATCCACTGCCGGTGGCGCTGACCCAGTCGCCGGACCCGGACGTCGCCGAGACGCTCTCCCGGATCGGGCCCCGGCTGCCGACGCGGACGCGTTCGTCGTGGTCACGCCGGAGTACAACCACAGCTATCCCGCGTCGCTCAAGTCCGTCATCGACTGGCACTACACGCAGTGGCAGGCCAAGCCGGTCGCCCTGGTCTCCTACGGTGGCATGGCCGGTGGCCTGCGCGCCGCCGAGCACCTGCGGCTCGTCTTCGCCGAGTTGCACGCGATGGCGATCCGGGAGCAGGTGAGTTTCCACATGGCGTGGGAGAAGTTCGGGCCGGACGGCACGCCGGTCGATCCCGAGGGGGTGGGTGCGGCCGTCAAGACGATGTTCGACCAGCTCGTGTGGTGGGGCGAGGCGTTGCGCGCGGCCCGCGATCGGCACCCGTACGGTAAGTAGCGCTCACGCCGCGGCGCTGAAGCCGCGGCCGAGCTGGAAACCGACGCCCCGCACGGTGACGATCCACCTGGTGTCGCCGAGTTTGGCCAGCAGGCTGTTGACGTGCGTGTCGATGGTCCGGCCGGTCGCCGTGGCGCTGTCGTGCCAGACCTGGGCCCGCAGTTCCCGTCGGCTGAACACGACCCCCGGGCGGGCGGCGAGTAGTTGCAGCAGGTCGACCTCCTTACGGGTCAGTGCGAGCGTCCGGCCGCCGAGCCGGGCCTCGCGCCGGGCCGCGTCGATGTGCAGTGGGTCGTGCGAGATGGTTTGGGCGTCCGGGGCCGGGCGCAGTCGTCGCAGCCGGCCCAGAAGGCCAGGACGCGTTCGACCTCGGTGCCGCGGCCGGTGAGGGCGATGATCGGGGTGTCCGACTCCCGGCGGATCTCGGAGCAGACCAGCAGGTCGTCGATGTCGGGGACGTCCATGTCGAGCACCACCAGATCCACCCGGTGATGCTGTTGCAGGGCCGACTTGCCGGTGCCGGCGCTGCACGCCTCATATCCGTGTTGTTCGAGCTGGTGTACGAGGTGACGGCGGCCGGCGAGGTCGTCCTGTACGACGAGGACGCGCATGGCGAAACACCTTCCGGTAACGATAAGCATCGATGAACTGACTCTGAGTATGCCCGAATCGAGGAGGTCGTCGGCATAGCAATGTGTGCTGGTTCCGGCACGTGCATTCATTGGTGTGGGGAACGCAAAATCAGCGTCAATTGACTGCAAAGTTCACCAATTCGGCTTGATGGATGAACATTGCGCTCGTAGCGTTTCCCGGGGGCGATCAGTCGCGTTGTCGCGACGGCCGGCTGCAACGGGGAGGATGATCATGCAGAGTGCGCTCGACACGCTGTGCCGGATGACTCAAGTCGCACCGCCCGGGCGGACGCCCGCCGGAGCGGAACTCGACCGGCTGCGTCGGCTGACCGGGCAGCTGATGGCGACGCAACCGGACAGCCACGCCGAACTGACCCGCTATCTGTCCGTACAGGAGCGCGGCATCCCGGTACCCGAGCAGGAGGCAGGGGCAGCGATCCGTGGCAGGCGAGTGCTGGGGACCGGTGGCAGCGGCTGCATCGGTACCGAACTGCTGCGTACGCTGGCCGCCCTGCGGCCGTCGATGCTGCTGAGCGCCGCCAACACGCCACCGGCCCACAGCGTTCCCGGCGTGCGCTACCTGCACCTCGACGTCGGCGACCGTCGGCGTACCGAGGAGTGCCTGCGGGCCATCCGGCCGGACGTGGTGTTCCACCTGGCCGCCCAGCGCGACCCCGGCCGGGCCGAGGAGGAGGCCTTCCTCGCCGAGGCCGAACGCGGTTGCGCAACGGGCGACGACCAGGCGGTGTGCGAAGCCTTCCAGGCGGCGGCGTGGGCGCTGCTCGAGGCGACCGTGCAGACGGTCTCCCCGGCGATCCTGCACCGCATCACCGGGCTGACCGCCGCGCACCGCCCGGTGATGGGCCCCAACCACCTCCGGATGGACGACATGTCCCGCCGCTTCGCGGGATTGGCCCAGCCGGTGTCCTCCTCGTGACCGTCGACACGCGACATCCGTCCCGTACCGGGGCACCGGTTCTGCTCTACGCCGCTCAGGCGGTCGCCGCCGTCGGCATGGCGGCGGGCGGCTCGGCCGGCGGGTTGCTCGCCACCGACCTCACCGGCTCGGCCGCCGCGGCCGTCCTCCCGTTGGGTGCGATCGCGGTGGGCGCCACGGTGGCGGTGCTGCCGGTCGGCGCGGCCATGCGT
>NZ_JBXUOW010000120.1:0-8137 GCF_057196645.1 Micromonospora sp. ATLC16 | reverse complement strand
AGACACCTGAATGATCACCAGAGGACCGCGTTCTTCTACGTATCCACCGAAACCGGCGTGACTACCTCACAACCGGCCATCCGGTCATATCTCGATCTTGCGAATGCCCTGCCCACGACCTCATCACCGCCGTGATCAGCAACAACCCGAGAACGCAATGACCCTGCCACCGGGGTGTGGTCCGTCCGGCTGGTGTTTTCCGGCTGGCTCACCGGAATCGCATCCACCTCATTCTAGATCAGTGCGCACATCGAATCGCGAATGGGTGTCCGCGTCGGGCGGCCGGATCGAATGCCTAATCGCAAGCGGCAGCGGAAGGCCGGCGTCCCGTCAGTTGTGTCTCGGCATTGCCGGGCAGTCGTGCCCATCAATTCGCAGGGGGCGGTCGGCGACCAGAGTGGCGGAGGCGGAGTCGGCGGGCGGCTTGCCATCGACAGATGGAGATACGTTTTTGGCGTGACGCCGGTGGTGATCGCGGATGCATGCGCTCCGCGCAAGCCGGGCCGCCGCCCGGCTCGTCGGCCTACTCGCCACCTGCACGGGGAGGGACTGGCCAGCCGTGAACGGCTCACCTACCCAGGGTCTGATACCGCGCTTCCGCGGCCTCCTTGGTCGCGCCCCACCACCGCTCGTTGCGGCGGTACCAGTCGATGGTCGCGGCCAGGCCGGCCCGGAGATCGTCGTACCGTGGCCGCCAGCTTAGCTCAGACCGAATCTTGGTGGTGTCGTTCGCGTATCGCAGGTCGTGCCCGGGCCGGTCGGCGACCCGGTCGTAGGCGTCGGCGGGCTGTCCCATCAGTGCGAGGATCATCGCCAGCAGCTCGGCGTTGCTGCGCTCGTCACCCGAGCCGACCAGATATGTCTCGCCGAGGCGTCCCCGCTCCAGGATCGCATGCACCGCAGCGTTGTGGTCGTCCACATGGGTCCACTCCCGGACGTTGGCCCCGGAACCGTACAGCTTCGGGCGCGTACCCCGGAGGATGTTGGTGATCTGCCGTGGCACGAACTTCTCCACGTGCTGGTAGGGCCCGTAGTTGTTGGCGCAGTTGGACAGGGTGGCGGCCACACCATACGAGCGCAGCCAGGCGCGGACCAGCATGTCCGAGCCGGCCTTGGTGGCCGAGTACGGGCTGGACGGGTCGTACGGCGTCGCCTCGGTGAACCGGGTCGTGGCGTCGAGCGGCAGGTGCCCGTAGACCTCGTCGGTCGAGATGTGGTGCAACCGCCGGTCGTGCCGGCGTACCGCCTCCAGCAGCGTGAACGTGCCGATGAGATTGCTCCGGACGAACGGCTCCGGGTCGTCCAGTGAGTTGTCCACGTGCGACTCGGCGGCGAAGTGCACCACCACGTCGGCCCGGGACACCAGCCGGTCGACCAGGGCCGGGGCACAGATGTCGCCGTGGTGGAAGGTGACCGCGTCCGCCACCGGGGCCAGGTTGGCGCGGTTGCCGGCATACGTCAGCGCGTCGAGCACCTCGACCTCGTACTGCGGACGATTTCGGACGGTGTATTCGACAAAATTGGCTCCGATAAATCCGGCGCCACCTGTGACGAGCATCCTGGACATGGCCGGCATTCTACGGACGGGGCGGCTGCATTCGCGACCACGGCATGCGGCGAACGGGTAGCGGCCTACCCTGCGGCATCGGCCGGCCACCCGTCCGTTCTGGGGTCTGAGCAGGGAGAAGAAGATCGGAGGGCGGCGTCGGTGACATACCAGCCGGTCAAAGCCCGGATTCGCCCACACCTTAAGGAGCGGTTCTGCCGGATTGGGCGTCCGTCGTTGCGCGGCAGCCCGGGAGCATCGTCTTTAATCCATTTCAGAATGACATGGCAGTGCCCCGCACCGGCTGGTTAGGCTCGCCGACATGACCGATCTCGGCCGCTCCGCGCCGCATCGCCCCGCCCTGGTCGGCGCCGGGTGCTGACCCGGCTGCTGCGGCGTACGCTGCGGCCGTACCGCCGGCTGCTCGGCCTCGTCATCCTGCTACAGGTGGCCGCCACCACGGCGGCGCTCAACTTGCCGCACTTCAACGCTGAGATGATCGACCGGGGGATCGCCCGCGGCGACACCGCCACCATCGTCCGGGCCGGGGCACTGATGCTGGTGGTGACCCTGGCCCAGATCGTCTGCTCGGCCGCGGCCGTCCGGTTCAGCGCCGACGCGACGATGCGGGTGGGGCGGGACCTGCGGGCGCAGGTGTTCCACCGGGTCGGCGGGTTCACCGGCGCGCAGATGCGCCGCTTCGGCGTACCGAGCCTGGTCAACCGGAGCGTAGGCGAGGTCTACCAGGTGCAGTACCTGGTCATGATCGGCTGCACGGTGCTGGTCTCGGCGCCGATCATGTGCGTCGGCGGCATCGTGATGGCGTACCGGGAGGAACCGGGTCTGAGCTGGCTGGTGCTGGTCGCCGTACCGGTGATCGCGCTGGCGGTCGGTCTGGTGATCCGGCTGATGGTGCCGAACTTCCGGCTGATGAGGGTCCGGGTCGACATGCTCACCTCGGTGCTACGCGACCAGTTGGGCGGGGTCCGGGTGCTCCGCGCCTTCGCTCAGGAGCCCCGGGAACGGGAACGCTTCGAACAGGTGAACGGGGACCTGACCGCGATCACCCTGCGGGCGGCGCACCTGCAACTGATGCTGCTGCCCGTCGTCACACTGGCCTTCAACGGAACCAGCATCGCTGTGCTCTGGTTCGGGGCCGCCCAGGTGGAGTCCGGCGCCCTCCAGGTTGGCGCGCTCATCGCGTTCCTCCAATATCTCGCGCAGATCCTGATGTCGGTGATGATGGCCACCTTCATGGTCATCTCGCTGCCCCGCGCCGCCGTCGCCGCCGAGCGGATCACCGAGGTACTGGAGACCGAACCCTCGACGACGGCCCAGGCCACGACACCCGTGTCCGTCCCCGGCACGACGCCGGCCACCGGCAGCGGGGTCGAGCTGCGCGGCGTCTCCTACCAGTACCCCGGCGCGCAGGTTCCGGCGTTGCGGGACGTCACGTTCCGCGCCGAGCCCGGACAGGTCACCGCCGTGGTGGGCAGTACCGGGGCCGGCAAGTCGACCCTGCTCGCGTTGATCCTCCGACTGCTCGATGTGAGCGGTGGCAGCGTACTCGTGCACGGCGTCGACGTCCGGAGCTGGCACCCGGACGAGCTGCGCCAGCGCATCGGCGCCATTCCGCAACGGCCCTACCTCTTCGCCGGCACGGTCGCCAGCAACCTGCGGTTCGGCAACCCGGCCGCCTCCGACGAGGAGCTGTGGCACTGCCTGGAGGTGGCGCAGGCCCGCGAGTTCGTGGCGGCGATGCCGGGCGGGCTGGAGGCCACCATCCGGCCCGGCGGGACGAACGTCTCGGGCGGTCAGCGGCAACGGTTGACGACTGCCCGCGCGCTGGTCCGCCGCCCCGCCGTGTACCTCTTCGACGACTCCTTCTCCGCGCTGGACCTGCCGACCGATGCGCGACTGCGGGACGCGCTCCGGCCGTTCACCTCGGACGCGGCGGTCATCGTGGTCGCCCAGCGGATCACCACCATCGCGGACGCGGACCGGATCGTCGTACTCGACGACGGTGCGGTGGCCGACGTCGGCCGACACGAGGAGTTGCTCGGACGATGCCCGACCTACGGCGAGATCCTGGCGTCCCAGCAGGCGGAGGTACCGGCGGCGTGAGCGGCGGCACGGGGGGTACCGCACCCGTTCCCGTGCCCCGTGGCAGCCGCCGGGCCGCCTTCACCTCGGCCGAGCGCTCGATCAATTTCGGTCCCTCAGCGCGGCGGCTACTGCGTGGCCTGCGCCCGTACCGGCTCCGGCTGCTGGCGGTACTCGGCTTCGGGGTGGTGGGCGTCGTCTGTGCGGTCGTGGTGCCGACCCTGCTGGGCCGGGCCACGGACATCGTCTTCGCGGGTGCGGTCGGCGCGGGGCTGCCGGCCGGGCAGACCAAGGCGGAGGCGGTGGCGGAACTGCGGGCCGCGGGAGCGGAGAATCGGGCCGCCATGGTCGACCGGATGGACGTGGTGCCGGGGGAGGGGATGGACTTCGCCGGGCTGGGTCGGGTACTCGTGCTCGCGGCGCTGCTCGCGGTGCTGGCCAGCCTCTTCCAGTGGATACAGCTGCGGGTCCTGGCCGGGGTGGTCAACCGGTACGTCCAGCTGCTGCGGTCCGCGGTGGCGGAGAAGCTGCACCGGCTGCCGCTGGCCTACCTCGACCAGCAGCCCCGGGGTGACCTGCTGAGCCGGACCACCAACGACGTGGAGAACGTCGCCCAGAGTTTGCAACAGGCACTCGGCCAACTGCTCACCGCATTGCTCACCCTGGTCGGTGTGATCGCGGCGATGCTGCTGATCTCACCGCTGCTCTCGATCGTCGCGCTGCTCTCCATTCCGCTGTCGCTGCTGGTCACCCGACAGGTCGCCAAGCGGTCGCAGCGGCAGTTCGCCGCCCAGTGGGCAACGACCGGCAGTCTCCAGGCGCACGTCGAGGAGGCGTACACCGGGCACGAACTGGTCACCACGTTCGGGCGGCGGCCCGAGATGGCGGCGACCTTCGCCGGGCAGAACGAATCCCTGTACCGGGCCTCGTTCCGGGCCCAGTTCATGTCCAGCATGATCATGCCGGCCACGATGTTCATCGGGAACCTCAGCTACGTGGCGGTCGCGGTCGTCGGCGGGCTGCGGATCGTCTCCGGCGCGATAACCCTTGGCGCCGTGCAGGCGTTCGTCCACTACTGCCGGCAGTTCACCCAACCGCTGAGCCAGGTGGCGTCGATGGCCAACCTGGTGCAGTCCGGGGTGGCGTCCGCGGAGCGGGTCTTCGCGCTGCTCGATGCCGCGGAGCAGGAGCCCGAGCCGGACAGGCCGCCCCCCGCCGCGTTCCGGGGCCGGGTGACCTTCGACCGGGTGTCGTTCCGGTACGGGCCGGACGAGCCGTTGATCGACGAGCTCTCCCTGGACGTGGCACCCGGCTCGACCGTCGCCGTGGTCGGCCACAGCGGCGCCGGCAAGACCACCCTGGTCAACCTGTTGATGCGCTTCTACGAGGTGAACTCCGGGCGGATCTGTCTGGACGGCATCGACGTCACCACGATGCGTCGGGCGGACCTGCGCAGCCGGATCGGCATGGTGCTCCAGGACGCCTGGCTCTTCGACGGGACCATCCGGGACAACATCCGGTACGCGCGCCCGGCCGCCACCGACCGGGAGGTCCGGGCGGCCGCTCGGGCGGCCCGGGTCGACCGGTTCGTACACTCGCTGCCGGCGGGCTACGACACCGTGATCGACATGGACAACGGTACGGTCAGCGCTGGGCAACGACAGCTGATCACCATCGCCCGGGCCTTCCTCGCCGATCCGCAACTGCTGATCATGGACGAGGCGACCAGCTCGGTGGACTCCCGGACCGAGATGCTGGTCCAGGAGGCGATGACCGAGCTGCGTGCCGGCCGGACCAGCTTCGTCATCGCGCACCGGCTCTCCACGATCCGTGACGCCGACCTGATCGTCGTCATGGAGCGGGGGCGGATCGTGGAGCAGGGCGAGCACGGCACCCTGCTGGCGGCCGGCGGCCCGTACCGGAAGCTGTACGACGCCCAGTTCGCCCGGCCCGTGGTCGACCTCGAAGACCGTGCCGGCTGACCGGCGCCGGGAGCCTTCGGGGCGCGTATGACCCTGGTATGACACGGATTTCTGACCGAGGCCAGACGCGCGGGAGTGCCCCGTCTTGGAACCATTCTCCTATGATCGTGGTAAGGGAGTTGACCAAGCGGTACGGGGCTACGCTGGCACTCGACAAGCTGTCGTTCGAGGTCCGTCCGGGAGCGGTGACCGGCTTCCTCGGTCCGAACGGAGCGGGCAAGTCCACCACCCTACGAATCATCCTCGGCCTGCATCATCCGACCTCGGGTGAGGCGCTCATCGGCAACCGTCGGTACGACCAGGTCCGCCGGCCGTTGCACGAGGTCGGCGCGGTGCTCGACGCCGACGCCGCGCACCCCGGCCGCACCGCCTTCCAGCACCTGGCCTGCCTGGCCCGCAGCAACGGCATCGGCAAGTCCCGGGTGACCGCCGTACTCGAACAGGTCGGCCTGGCAAGCGTGATGCACAAGCGGGTGGGCGGCTTCTCGCTCGGCATGCGCCAGCGCCTCGGGATCGCCGGCGCACTGCTCGGCGACCCGGCCGTGATCCTGCTGGACGAGCCGGTCAACGGGCTGGACGCGGCCGGCATCCGCTGGATCCGCGGCACCCTGCGATCCCTGGCCACGGAGGGCCGCACCGTGCTGCTCTCCAGCCACCTGATGAGTGAGATGTCACTCACCGTCGACCATGTGCTGATCGTCGGCCGGGGGAAGCTGCTCGACGAGACCTCCATGACGGAGATACGCGACCGGTTCGAACGCGACGTACTCGTGCGCTCGCCTCGGGCCGCCGAACTCGCTCAGATCCTGACCGGCCTCGGGGCCTCGGTCACCACTTCGGACGACGGCGGGCTCATCGCGGTCGGCGTGGACGCGCCCACTATCGGCGACGCCGCTGCGGCGGCATCGATTCCCGTTCACGGGCTGACGCCGCGTAGCGCCACGCTCGAGGACGTCTACTTGGAGATGACGAACGAGGCCGTCGAGTACCAGGCCGCAACGGGAAGGACGGCACAACCATGACCACACTCCGGGACCGGCTGGACACGGAGCCCACCACCAGTCCCGCGGCCCCGACCGTGTCGCGGTCAAGGGTGTACTGGGACGCCGTGGCCGCCGAGTGGATGAAGGTCCGTACCCTCCGGTCGACGTACTCCTTCTTCGCCGGCGGGGCCTTTGCGTTCCTGCTCGGGATGTTCATCCTCTTCATGCTGATCCAGTCCTACGACCAGGCGCCGCCGGAGAACCAGTCGAACTACGAGACGGCCGACCCGACCGTGGTGGTCATGCCGTTCGTGATGTTCTTCATCGGATCGATCGGCGGCATGCTGATCACGAGCGAGTTCACCACCGGGTCCATCGGCCCCGGCCTGCTGGCCGTGCCGCAGCGTCGGCTCCTGCTGGCTGCCAAGGCAACGGTGGCCGCCGGTGTGGGCCTGCTGGGCGGGCTGCTCTTCGCACTGCTCTCCTTCACCGGCGCCACCCTGCTGCTCGGTGATCGTCCCGCCCCGCTTAACCCCTGGCCGGACCCGGTGGACGCGCTGCCGACGGTGTTCTGCGCGGCGGTCCTCGTGATGGTCACCAATGCCGTGACGCTGGGACTGGGAACCGTGCTGCGCTCGACCGCGTCGACGCTGACGACCCTGGGCGCCCTCGTCCTGGTGGCACCGGTCTTCGCGCACTTCCTGCCGACGACGTGGCAGCTCCGCTTCGGTTCGATCCTGTTGCCGAACCTGACACCGCAGATCGTGGGTAGCAACCACCCGTGGATGCTCTCTCAGCTTGGCGCCGCCGCCGTGGCGATCGGGTACGTGGTCGTCGCGCTCGGTGTCGCCGCATTCACCTTCAAGCGCCACGACGCATCCTGACCTGTCCAGATCCACCCGGCACCTGCCGAACCTCACCGAAGGAGACAGTCCGATGTCGTACCTACAGAGCAACAGCCACCTGATCGCCGCGAGTGACACCGGGACGACGGTCGCGGGGATTCTGTTCTGGGTCGTCCTGGTGGTCGCTTATGTGGCCCTGATCCTGTTCACCATCTGGAAGGTCATCCACTCGCCGTTGGACGACCGGGCCCGCACCCTCTGGACCTTTCTGGTCGTTCTGGCCCCGCTGCTCGGCATCGTGCTCTGGTTCCTGGTCGGCCGCCAGTCGGCCCAGCGGGGTCCGAACACCGGCCGCGCGTAGGTCGTGAGCCGGCGTGCCCAGGCTTGTCCTCCCGGCTCCGAGTTCGGGGTAGGCGGCCGGGAAACCGCGGGGGCCCGTCGAGGGGCGTGGCCCTCGCCAGGTCGGGTCGGCCGGGCGATCGGTCGGCGGTTGAAAAGCCGGCCATCCAGGTCCCGACCCGGCACTTCGGCAGGAGTTCAGAGCGAGACGCGGGGATCAGCGGTAATCAGGCGCTGGGCCGCGATCTGGGTACCGTCGCGGCGGACGACCGAGGCGATGGCGCGGGCTCGGGTGACCACGTCCGGTCGGAGGGCACGGTCGAGCGCGCTCGTCAGCGA
>NZ_JBXUOW010000119.1:0-8220 GCF_057196645.1 Micromonospora sp. ATLC16 | reverse complement strand
CCATCGTTGGCCCGCCTGGATGGGCGCCTTGTCGCCCTTGTGGGCGATCTTGCCGGTCAGGCCGCGTTCGGCCAGCAGCGTGCGGGTGACCGCGGAGTCGTATCCGGCGTCGAGGTGCACCGTGATGGCATCGGGGAGTGGGCCCAGGTCGTCAAGCCGGTCGAGGGTGGGGGCCAACAGCGGTGAGTCGTGTCGGTTCGCGCCGGCCAGGACCCGGCCAAGCGGGATGCCGTAACCGTCAACCATCGATGAACGTTTCATTCCCTGCTTGCCCCGGTCGACCGGTGACCGTCCGGCGCAGTCGCCTCCGCCGGGCGCTTTGGTGATACAGCCGTCCACGGCGATGTCGTCCAGGACCAGGCCGACGAGCCGGTCGTAGGCGTCCACCGCGATCTGCTTGAGCTGGGCGAACACCCCGAGGCGGATCCACTCGTCACGACGGCCGCGGATCGTGGCGGCCGAGCAGGTGGCATCGGCGATCGCCTCGTAGGAACAACCGAACCGCAGCACCTGAATCAGCTTGTCGAACACGATCCGGTCACCGACCCGCCTGCGGTGGCAGCCCAACGGATGCGTCGGGGCGTATGTCGGCCGGTCAGGCAGCAGCGCGGTGAACTGGACCCACAGTGGCTCGATCAGCCATGCTGGGATAGCAGGCACAGGATCTCCCGGTGATCACGAGGCGTAAGCACCTTCATGATCACGGATCCTGTGCCTGCACTCGTTCAGGCACGCCCGTCCAGCCTCGCCATTCTGCGCGGGCTCTAAGAACAAGTCGAAGCGGGTCGTCAACGTGATGGCATCCCGGGGCTGCCCCGAGAAGTGCACCTTCTGCACGACCCCCGTGATGTGGGGCAGTAAGGTGCGCTGGCGCGACCCCGCCGACATCGCCGCCGAGATCCGCGAGGCCAAGGACCGATTCGACGTCGGCGAGGTGCAGTTCGAGGACGACACGCTGACCGCGAACCGGGGCAACCTGCTGCGGCTCTGCGCCGAGCTGGAGAAGATCGGACTGCCCTGGTGCACCCCGAACGGGACGAAGGTCAACTACCACCTGCGTACGCAGTCGGAAATGTACCGGGCGATGGCCGGTGCCGGCTGTTACCAGATCACCCTGGCCTGCGAGAGCGGCGTACAGCGGGTGCTCGACGAGGTGATGCGCAAGAACCTGCGGCGCGAGCTGATCCCGGAGGCGGTCGAACGTGCGAAGGCGGCCGGCATGTTCGTGCACACCTTCTGGATCCTCGGCACGCCGGGCGAGACGTACGAGGACATTATGGAGACGGTGGACTTCGCGCTGGCCTCCGGCGCCGACAGCTTCTCGTTCTCGATCCTGAGCCCATTGCCCGGCACCCCCATCTATCGGCAGGTTGTCGCGCAGAATCTGTGGTGGCCCGGCCGCGGCGTCAAGGACCTGCTCTACCGGTCCTCCCTGGTCCGGGTTCCGGGGTTTTCCAGCCCGCTCGAGTTCGAGCGGTTCGTCGCCGAGACCACCATCCGGGCGAACCGTCACCTGGAGGAGGTCGACCCCGAGCGCTTCCTCGCCAAGTACGGGCCCGCGCCGGGCGACCGCGAACTCGGCAAGGTGATGTAGCACAAAGGGAGCGGTGACGTGCACGAGGAACCGGCCACGGCGGCGCTCGACGGCGGCGCACTCGACTACTGCTTCGGCGCGGCCGGTGACGAGTCCACCATGACTCGCAACGTCGCCGCGCTCGACAACTTCGCACTCGTGCCCCGCATGCTGCCCGGACGGCGCGTGCCGACGACACGCACCACGGTCGTCGGCGGCGAGGTCGCGGCGCCGCTGCTGGTGTCGCCGATGGGCCTTCAGTCCTTCGTGCATCCGGCCGCCGAGATCGCCACGGCTACCGCCGCCGCGTACACCGGAGTGGGCTTCTGTCTGTCCACCTTCTCCTTCAACAGCCCGGAACAGGTGGTCGTCGAAGCGGGCAACGGCCTCCGCTGGCTGCAGCTCTATCTGCTCCGCGAAGCGGACCTGACCGCCTACCTGATCGGCGAGGCCGAGCGGCTCGGCTTTGCAGCCATCGTGTGCACGTTGGACGTTCCCGTGCCGGGCCGCCGGACGCGCGACGAGCGCAACAAGTTCGACCGATTCGCAGCTTCCCAGCCCGCGATCGTGCGCAGCCGGCCGTTCGGTGACCTCGCCGCCCGCCGCGGCCTGACCACACGGGAGCTGCTCGACCAGGTGTTCCCCAACCCGGAGTGCACGTGGGACGACGTCAGCGCGGCGATCGCCTCGACCCGGCTGCCGGTGCTCCTCAAGGGCATCCTGCACCCCGACGACGCTCGCCGGGCCGTCGACGTGGGTGCCGCCGGCATCGTCGTGTCCAACCACGGCGGCCGGCAGTTCGACCGGGCCGTCACGAGCATCGACGCCCTGTCCGGCGTCGTCCGAGCGGTCGGCGGAGCCGTCCCGGTTTATCTCGACTCGGGCATCCGCACCGCCACCCACGCCGCGGTCGCGCTGGCTCTCGGTGCCGACGCGGTGCTGCTGGGCCGCCCGGTGCTGACGGCCCTGGCCTCCGGCGGCGGCGTCGCGGTGACCGCCGCCCTGCGTGCCTTCGTCGACGACCTTGCCCACGTGATGATGCTCGTCGGCGCGCCCTGCCCCGACGCCCTCGCCGGCACCGACGTGTTCCCACCGATCCCGTAGGAGGAGCACCGTGAAGCCTGTCCTTCTCGACTGCGACACGCACTTCAGCGACCACGAGCCCGAGCTGTGGTCGACGGCCGGCCTCGTGTCCCCGGTCATGCCGGAGCTGATCATCGCCGATGACCAGCTGCGGCTGCGCATCGGGGATCGGCTGTTCCCCAAGCCCAGCGGCCACGGCAGCGGCAACCCGAAGGGGCTCGGCCACCTCATCGGCCCCGGCCGTGATGACGACCGGGCCGAGTACATGGCCGCCAACGGGATCGCCAGCGCAGTGCTCCAGCCGGGCTTCGTCGGGCTCTGCCTGCAGGCCGTCGCCGATTCGGCGGTCCGCACCGCTCTGGCCGCGGACTACAACACGCTGGCCGCGCAGGCGTGTGCACGGTCGCGGCTCGACCTGCGCTGGGCGCTGCTGCTCTCCGTCGAGGACCCGACCTGGAGCCTGGCCGCGGTCGAGCGCCTGCGTGACGATCCCCACGTGGTCGCGGCCGTGGTCCGACCCACTGCCCGGACCGCGGAGGCGCGGCTGAGCGACCCGTCCTTCACCCCGGTCCTGGAAAGCCTGGCCGCCAGCGGACTCGCGCTGATCGTGCACAGCGGCACCGGCGGCTACCAGTGGTCGCCGCTCGCCGACTCCTACGCCGACTACACGATGACGCACGTCTTCGCCCACATGGGCGAGCAGATGCTGGCCCTGACCGACTTGCTCAGCCGGCCCGACGGGTTGCCGGCCGGGATGCGCGTCGTCATGCTGGAGGCCGGCGTCTCGTGGATCCCCAGCCACCTCGACCGGCTGGACAGCCACATCCGGCGGCTGTCCGACGAGACCCTCGCGCCGAGCGCGCTGTTCCGCGAGCACTTCGCCGTGGTGCCGGACCCGGAGGAGAATTATGCGCTGTGGGCCTGCCAGGAGATCGGTGGAGCGAACGTGCTGTTCGGCTCCGACTATCCGCACTGGGACACCGTACCCACCGACGTGTGGATGAAGACGTTCGGGGACTTCGCCCCGCCCGAGGTGCTGACCAGGAACACCGAGCGGTTCCTGCCCCGCCTCGCCGCGCCGGCTCGCGAAAAAAATCTTGACTGACTCGACTGATACCCGTGCGGCGGAGGTTGTTCCGCCGCCATGACCGAGCTGGTCACCTGGGCGCGAGCTCACAGGCTGGTTCGGCCGGTGCAGTACGACGAGGCGCAGAAGTGCTGGCGCGTTCTCGGCCACGCCGACACCGCGAGCGTGCTGGCCGACCCGTCGCGCATCCCGGCCGACCTGGGTGACCTGTGGCCGACGGACCTGCGTCACACGCGTGCGAGCCGCGGGGCGTCCATCTCGTCGAAGAGCGCCGCCGCCCGCTCGGCGCTGTGCGTGGCCCGGTGCCCGGTGCCGGCCAGGGCCAGGGTCGAGATGGCCACGCCGAGGGCGAGGGTCAGCCACCACACCGCGCGGCCGGCGTCCGTGAAAGTGGCTCCGTCGCTGGTCAGGGACGAGGCCACGAGCGTCCCGGAGATCGCGACGCCCAGGGCGGTGCCGGTCTGACGGGCGGCCGAGGGCAGCGAGGTGGCCAGTGCGGCCATTGAAGGAGGCATCCCGCTCAGTGCGGTGGTGGTGATCGGCGCGATGACGGTCCCGAGGAAGATCCCGAACAGCACGTAGATCGTGAGCACGGCCGGCAGTGGGGTGTCCGGTCTCAGCCCCAGCGACGCGGTACCGCCCAGGGCGAGCGCGGCACCGGAAACCACCAGCGGCAGTCGGGGGCCGCGGGCGGCGACCAGCCGTCCGGTCAGCGGCGAGACGATCGCGACCGAGACGCCGACCGGTAGCAGGCTCAGACCGGCAGCCAAGGGCGACAGGCCGCGCACCGCCTGCAGGTATTGGGTGGTGACGAAGAGGAAAGCCCCGAAGCCGCACAGGCCGAACAGGGAGATCGAGATGGCCGCGCTGAAGGGCAGGCTGCGGAACAGGCGCAGGTCCAGCAGCGGGTCGACGCGACGTGGCTCGTAGGCCAGGATGGCCAGGAAGGCGAGCGTGGCCACCGCGAGCAGGCCGAGGATGACCGGCGACGTCCAGCCGAACCGCCGCGACTCGATGATCGCGTAGACGACGCCGGCCAGCACCACGACGACCAGAGTCTGACCGACCGGGTCGAACCGGCGTGCGCGCGGGGCGCGGGACTCGGGGACGAACCGTGCGGCGCCCACCATCGCGACGGCCACGATCGGCACGTTGATCCAGAAGATGGCGTGCCAGCCGAGGCTGCCGACTAGGGCGCCGCCGACGATCGGGCCGAGTGCCTGCGACAGCCCGGTCATCGAGCTGAACACGCCGATGGCCCGCGCCCGCTCGCCCCGGTCGGGAAAGGCCGTCCCGACGATCGCCGCCGCCACCGGGTTGAGCATGGCGCCGCCGACGGCCTGCAGCACCCGCGCCGCAATCAGCCAGCCGATGCTCGGAGCCAGGCTGCACAGCAGCGACCCGAGCCCGAATGTGGCCAGGCCGAGCTGGAACACCCGTCGGCGGCCCCACCGGTCGGCGGTGGAGCCGGCCAGCACCAGGAAACCGGCCAGTACCAGCACGTAGGCGTCGACGATCCACTGCAGGCCGGACACCGAGGCGTGCAGGTCGCGGCGGATCGACGGCAGCGCCACATTGACGACGGCGATGTCCATGACGACGACGACAACGCTGGCGCAGCAGATCGCGAGCACCAGGTAGGGGCGGCGCGGGCGGAGCTCGGTCGACGCGGGCACGGGAACCACGCTAGATGTGTTTCACTTCATCGGGTCGCCTCGAAGTGGCTCGACGTGGCCAGCACGGTGAACTCCCACGGGTCGAGTGCGATGCCGTAGACGGCCATCCGGGTGCGGACGGTGGCCATGTCCAGCCGGGGCGGCGCGCCGTCGAACCGGGCTGCGAGGATCTCCGCCAGGCCGATCGGGTGGCCGCCCTCCTCGAGTTGCTCGGCGAGAAGCATCCCGGCCTTGGGGTCGCCCAGTTCGCCGCGTGCGAGCAGATCGGCCGCCAGCTGCTGGCCGGTCGGCGTCAGGCTGGGCCACAGGTGACCGAGCAGCCGGGCCCGGACCCCGGCGAGGACCGCGGCGAAGTGCCTCGTCTCGATGGGCTGGCCCGCTTCGATCAGGGCCAGGGCCGGCTGGAAGGGGGCGTCGGTGAACAGCGCCGGGTCGGAGCCGGCAAAGATCGCGCACTCCACTGCCGAGCGCTCTGGCGAGTCCGAGATGTGCAGCAGGTCGAGGATCTCGTTGATCGCCTTGAGATGCCGGCGCAGCGTGTCCGGCGAGGCGAGCGCCGGGTCCGAATGGCCCTTCATCCGCTGGATGGTGCTGTAGAGCTCGTCGCTGGGCCGGTCGCGCTCGTCGGCGAGAACGAGCTGCAACGTCGGCCCGAGCTCGAACAGCACGTCGACGGCGCGGTACTTGTAGACGTCGCTTCGCTTGGCCCCGTCGAGTGCCGCGACCGCGTCGAGCTGGGCGGCGGTGATCTGGGCCAGCCGCCACCGCGCGACCCGCAGCCCGGCCCGGGAGAACCGCTCCAGCACCTGCTGCGTGAGGTGTCGACGCAGGCAGTCGGGGGTGATCAGGCAGAAGACCCGGTTGTTCCAGGCCGCGGGGTCGTCCATGAGTGGCATCGGCAAACTCCTCACGCTTCAGGTGGTTGTTCGGGGCTCGGCCGGGATGCGCAGCTCCGCGGCGAAGACAGGATGCAACCGGCAGCCGCGCAGACGCTTCGCGTCCCAGGAGCCGATCCCGTACGAGATGCGCCGGATGCCGTGACGGGGTGCCAGCACCGCCGGGTGGTAGAACGCGCATCCGAAGTAGGTGAACCGCGAGTGTGGCTCGTCGTAGTCGGCCCCGGTGAGCAAGGCGGTCCAGTGGTCGCCGTCGCGGGCGAAGAGCATGAACGACAGCAACGTCCCATGGTGGCGGGCGGTGACCAGGCAGAGCTCCTCGGGCCGGAAGCTGGTGAGGATCTGGTCGAGCAGACGGGCGTCGCGGGCCCAGTTCGGCCGTTCCCCGTACTTGACGGCCAGGCGGCCCCGCAGCGCGGCCATTTCCGACGCCGCAGCGGCCGGGTCCGCCACGCCGATCGTCACGCCGTTTTCGTCGAGCCGGCGCAACTCCCGCCGGATCATCACCCGGCGCCGCGACGGCAGTGTGCGCAGGTAGCCGTCGAAGTCGGCCCAGGTCACCTCCATCACGCAGGTGGAGGTCAGCGGCAGCACCCGGGCGCCGGCGTCACGGAGCACGTCGAGCAGCGGCCGGGCGGTCTCGGCGAGGTAAAGGAACGAGATCGATGAGAGACCGGCATCGCGGGCCCATTCGAACAGCTGCCCCACGAAGTCACGCAGGACGGCTGGGTCGTGGCCGGCCCGCCCCACCGGGAACGTCTCGTAGGTCGGATGCATGAAGAGCAGCCCGGGCAGCACGTCGGCGGCGGCGAGGCCGGACCACGGATGGGGGCCTTCCGGCAGCAGACCCAGCCCGGCGGCACGACCCGAAAATATCTCGTACGGGTCGAGGCGCGAGTTGGGCAACGGCGCGGCGAGTACCGACCCGCCGATCGCCGCCAGCACCTCGTGCCGGTGGCGCAGCGAGAAGGTCCGGTAGCTGTCGCCGAACCGATCGATCGTCAGCGTCATCATGCGGCTCGACGCGGAGGTCGGATGGCCGGACGCGAGCTGATCCCACTCGAGCAGCAGGCCGGGAGACACGTCAAGTGACGAGGTCATTCGGGCCCCTTCCGGCAGCGCTTCAGCACCGTAACCGGCCGCGCCAAGCGGCCGCCAAGCAGCCGCAAAGCGCGGGCGAGGGCCGCACGGCCGATCGATGTCGCACTATGGTCAAGCGGCGATCGGAGCACTTAGCATCAGGAAGCTGATCGGGGGTTTCGTATGCTCATCGCCGCGTTCAAGCCCGGGCACGACGGCACGATCGCCGTGGTGGAGGACAAGAAACTGATCTGCTCCGTCGAGTCGGAGAAGGACTCCAACGCGAGGTTCGCCCGGCTGAGCCCGAGCGCGCTGGTCGACGCGGCGCAGTTGCTCTCCGGCGTGCCCGACGTGGTCGCCGTCGGCGGCTGGCACAAGAGCAGCCTGCCGGGCGTGCGCGAGGTCGGCGCCGGATATGCCGGGGCGCAGGCGTCGGCGACTCAGTCGATCTCGTTCATGGGCAAGAAGGCGATCTACTTCACCTCCTCGCACGAACGGTCGCACCTGATGATGGCGCTCGGCATGGCGCCGCCCGCGGACGTGCCGCTGCGCAGCGTACTTATCTGGGAGGGGGTTTTCGGCTCCTTCTATCTGATCGACCATCGGCACGAGATCGTCAAGCAGATCGACGTGCTCAACGAGCCCGGTGCGCGCTATGCCTTCCTGTACGCGCTGGCGGACCCCACGGTCGCCGACGCCGGGCTGCGGGTGCCCCCAGGGCTCAGGCAAGGTAGCGATATGTCCGTCGTGAGTGTTTCGGGGCGGACGCTCCTGATCGTGGTGGTATAGGCCGGGCGCGGCCTTTCGGTGATCATTCAGGTGTCG
>NZ_JBXUOW010000118.1:0-8440 GCF_057196645.1 Micromonospora sp. ATLC16 | reverse complement strand
GCGCTGGGTGGACCTGCGCGCCCTCGCGGCCCAGCCCGCCCCGCCGCCGTTGGACCCGGCTCAGGTGGCCGCCCGCAACCGGGCCCGCCTGGTCGCCGCCGTGGAACGACTCCCCGCCGGTGCCGGCGTGCTGGCCGAGGTGCGTCGGGTCCGCTCCCGCACCGCGCTGCGCGGCACCACCGCTGCCGGGCCGTGGGAGCGCCTGGACCGGGCCGCCGCGACCATGGCCTCCATGGCGGGCCGGCTGACCGGCCTCGCCGAACCGGCCGTCGCCGAAGCCTCCGCGGCCGAGCAGTCGCTGCGCGAGCTGGCCAACCGGGTCGCCAGCGTGGAACGTGCGGTCCGTCTCGCCCCCGCCGACGCGAAGCCGCCGCTGGCCGAGGCGCACCGGGCGCTCACCGGGCAGTTGGACACGGGCGTGGCGGCGTACGAGCGCCTGGTGGTCGCCGCCGCCGGCTACCTCGCCGAGGAGTACCGCCCCGAATCCGAACACCCCGCCGCCGCCCGCCTCACCGAGGCCACCGACCTCCTCCACGGCTTCGCCGCCGCCCTGTCCGAACTCCGCGCCGTCTCCCGCCCCGCCCCCTCAGCCTGACCACCGCCCCCGCCGCGTCGATCAGGAAGTTGCGTCGGGATCGGGCCACGACCGCGACCGGAACCTCTTGGTCAACGACCCGGCCGAGCCGGGCGAGCCCGCCGGTCAGGAGGGTGTGGTGACCGGGATGGGGCCGGTGTACGGGGAGCCGCCGACCACGTTGAACGAGCGCACCCGGTAGTGGTAGGTGACGCCCCGGGCCAGGCCGGTGTTGGTGAAGCCGCGGCCGGTGACGGTGAAGGTCGCCAGTTCCCGGGTGAACGCCGGGTCCAGGGCCCGCTCCACGGTGAAGCCGGCGCCCTGGCCGGCGGGCGTGCTGGCGGACCAGCCCAGCACCACGGTCGCGGTGTCCGGACCGGGAGCGGTGGTGGCCACGCTCACCGAGGTCGGTGTGCCGGGCGCGGGTGGGGTGATCACCGTGGCCACGGTGGACCAGGGCGAGGCGGCGCCCAGGTAGGTGGTGCGTACCCGGTAGTAGTAGGTGGTGTCGGGAGCGACCGCCGGGTCCAGGTGGTTGTCGCCCACGCTGATAGCGGTGGTGCCCGGGCCACTGGTGAAAGTCGGGTTGGTGGCGCGTTGCACGTCGATGCCGGTGGCGAAGGAATGGTTGGCCCAGCGCAGCGCCACCCGCAGCGGTGCGGCGGGTGGAATGCTCGCGGTCAGCTTGGCCGGCGCGATGAGCTGCACCGATGCGGGAACGCTGTTCGACCAGGTGGAGCAACTGGCCGCGTTCTCGGCGCGGATGCGGTAGTGGTATGTGACGCCGGGGGTGACGGTGGCGTCGGTGTAGCGGGTCGCGGTGGCGGCGACGGTGATGGTGGTCAACCCGTTGGTGAAGGTCACGTCGGTGGCCCGTTGCAGCAGGTGACTGGTGGCGGGTGGCCGGCTGCCGTTGCCGGTCCAGGCGAGGGCGATCGCCGGCAGCGCGGTCGCCGAGCCGGGGGCCGGTGCGGCGGTGAGCCCGGTCGGCGCCCGGGGCGAGACCCGGACCACCAGTGGCCGGCTCATGCCCTGGTCCCGGTGGCCGGCCGCCGCACTGCCCCAGCGGCACTCCCAGCCCAGGTTGACCAGCTGGTTGGCCACCGTGGTGGGTCGCCCGTCGACGGGGCTGACCGGGGTCGATCCGAGCCGGGTGCCGGCCGGACGGGTCGGGTCGAGCAGCCGTACGCTGTCGCCGAGCTTGAACGGTAGGACCGGCGCCTCGGGGCGCAGCGCGAGCAGCACGTCCTCACCGGGATCGACGCGTACCACCTGCTTCCAGCCGAGCTCGGCGGGGTGCGGTGGCCGGATCATGCCGTCTCGGCCGACCCGGCCGACCACCTGAACGTCCAGGCCGTCGAACCGCACCGGATGGCTCTGCCGCCCGGAGCCGCGTACCCGCCAGATCTGGCTGCCGTCGCCCGGCGTGCCGACCGACAGGGCCGGGTCGCTGGCGTGCACCACCTCGGTCGCCGGATCGGTGGGGCCGAGCGGCAGGCTGCCCTCGCCGCACGGTGCGCCGTGCGGGTGGGCCACCCCGAGTCGGCCGGCGAGTCGACCGTACTCGGGCTCGAAGACCTGTCGGACGGACTTGACGTTCAGCGGCAGGCTGACCGGCGCGCCGCCGGGCGGGGTGAACTCGACTGTGGTGGCGTGCACCGGGATCCGGGTGGGTGCGCTGGTGGTGCCGAAGCAGGGGTCGTAGGCGGGTTGCGGCACGACCGGGGGGCGTTGGCTGGCCGCGTACGCGGCGGGCAGGCGGTCCCGCAGCCGGTCCAGGTCGTACGGCGGTGCCGGCGTGCCCGTCACCCGTAGTTGCATCAGGGTGCGGGTGTTCGGTCCGTACCCGGGCAGTGTCGGTGGTGCGCCGCCCTCGGTGGTGCGGTCGGGGCCACCGGTGTGGTGGTCGTAGCGGGGGTCGAAGCAGGGCAGCGGGGCGGGACAGTCGTTGTAGAGGATCAGGGTGGTCCCGGCGTCGACGGTGGCGAGATCCACCAACACGTCGGCCCGCTCGCCGGGGGCGAGCAGCAGCGCGTGGCCGTCGACGTTGAGCACGGTCGGGTCGCGTCGGTCGTAGCGGAATCCGATCGGGCGGTTCGGCACCACCACGGGTGCCGGCAGCAGACCGCCCTCGTTGCCGATCCGGATCATCTGCGGGCCGGCCGCCGCCGGGTCCGGCACACCACCGGGCCGTCCGTCGGTGGGCCAGTCCGCCGGCCGGTCCGGGGCGCGTACCGCGTCGACCATCGGTACCTCACCGGCGGCGGCGTCGGCGAGGGTGCCCTGCGCCGTCCACATGGGTGCGTCGGAGGCGGCCCGGTACAGCTGAAGATTCAGCCAGCGGTCGGTGCAGGCGTTGAGGATGCGCCACCGGTGGACCTTTGGCTGCACCTCCAGGTACGGGTACGCGGCACCGTTGACCAGGACCGTGTCGCCGTACGCGGCGGGCACGGCGCTAGGGTGCGGCACCCCGGGGGTTTCCGGGGGCTCGTCCGGGTCGGCGACCGGATCGTGGTGCGGGTTGGGTACGGCGCTGGCGGGCGCGTCGGGGTCGGCGGCGGCGGTACGCGACCAGGGCCCGTAGTCCCATCGGCCGGTCGGATTGACTCCGTCGCGACGGTACGGGTTCTGGCGGGACTGGTAGATGTGCGGGTGCCAGAGGGCGCCGCGGGCGCCCCAGCGGTCGCGGTCCCAGGTCGGGTCCTGTTCGGCGAGTTGGGCGTCGTCCGGCACGAAAGTCTTGTCCTCGAAGACCAGCGGCAATTGCTCGGCCGGCAGTGTCGCGTCGGCGATCAACCGCTCCTGCGCCTCGTCGGTGAGCAGGTAGAGCGCGAGCTGGCCGGAGTAGACGGTCAGCCGGGAGAGCCCGACGGTGTTGTCGTGGAACCAGAGCAGCCGTCCGCTCTGGTCGTTCGGGTAGTAGAGGGTGGCGGCGCCCTGTCCGGGGTGGGTCATGTCCGGCACGTGGGCCAGGCCGGCGCCGGTGGGATATGGGGTGATCTCACCCGCCGGAGTGATCCACTGCCATGGGTTGCCGGCACTGATCCAGCCGGTGAGCGCGCCGCAGAGATGCAGCACGGCCCGGTTCTGCGGGTAGGGTGCCGGCCCGTCGAGGGGCCCGGGGCCGGCACCGGGCACCGTCGGATCGACCGGCAGGAAGAGATCGCCGGTGGGCAGCTGGTTGATGAACTTGATGCGTACCGGTCGGCCACGTCGGGCGTGCACGACCGGACCGAGATGCCACGGCCGTCGGGGCGGGGTGACCGTGTTGTGGCCGTCCGGGTTGGTGCCCAGGTTGAGCTGGCGGTAGCCGCGCAGCCGGGTTGACGGCAGGTCCCGGTGCAGCCGCTGGGTGTACTCCTGCGCTCCGATCTCGTAGTAGTCGCAACCGGGATAGGTGATGGTGTCGGGCACGGCGACCGGCAGGTGGGCGCCGAGCGGAGTACGCCCCAGCGGGCCGAGGCCGGGCAGCGGGTCGACGAACTTACGCAGTCCGGTGCCGGCCACCACCACCTTTCCGTCCTCGTCGGGCACGGGCAGTGGACTGTAGGCGTGGTTCGACACCGGGCCGAAGCAGTGAGGGGCCGCCGCCGGGTCCAGACTCGCCGGCCCCGGGCGCGGCCCCGGTGGCCTGAACGGTGCCGTTTCCGGACGCGGCTGCTCGGGCGCTGTCGCTACCCCCGGGCCGGTGCCGTCGGGACCTGCCGTCCCGTCGGCGTCGGAACGCGTCGGAGCGTCGGGACCGGGACGGGTGGGTGTGCCGTTGTCCGTGTCCGGGGCGGCTCGGGTGCCGGGGACGGCGTTCGGTGTGCCCGCCTGGTCGGTGCGGGCTACGCGGTCCAGCCAGGTCGACCGGAGTCTGCGGAACACGGCCATGGCTCTCCCGGTGATCGGGGCGCGGCGGCCACCACCCCGACGTGGCGGCGCGGACGCGCGTGCTGACGTTCCGTGAGCCTCAACCGCAGCATGCGACGTGTGGTGGCCGGTTAGGAAGTCCCCTTTCGTGCCAATCTGCCGAGCTGCCGGCGTGTCATCGCCGCCACTCCGCGCGGGTCGCCTGGACGGCCGTCCACCGGCTCCGACCTGCCCAGACCTTCGCGTGGAAGATGCACGTGACGACTCAGGCCGGGTCGCCGGGCTGGCAGGTGGGGCACCAGTAGGTGACCCGCTCGCCCAGTTCCTCCTTGCGGACGGCGGTGCCGCAGCGCCGGCACGGCTGTGCCCGTCGCCCGTACACGTAGCTGGTCCGGCCACGCCCGAGCGAGCCGGTGGTGCTCTGCGTCCAGCGACCCCGGTTCGCGGCCAGCAACCTCTGTGCCAGGGTCACCAGGCCGAGGGGGTCCGGCACCTCCCGCATGGGAGTGCGGGGGTGCACGCCGCGGAGGAACAGCACCTCACATTTGTAGAGGTTGCCGACGCCGGCCAGGATCCGCTGATCGAGCAGGGCCACGCCGACCGGTGTGTCCGGGTGGGCGGTGAGCCGACGGGCGGCCTCGGCCGGGTCCCAGTCCGAGCCGAGCAGGTCGGGGCCCAGGTGACCGACGAGGCGTTCCTCGTCGGCGGTGGGCACCAGCGCCACCTCGTGCAGGTGGTAGCCGACGGCCGTCGCGTCCGGGGCGCGGAGCACCACCCGGATCAGGTGCGCCGGTCGGGCCGTCCACCGCTCCCCGGGGGTGTACGCCCGCCAGGTGCCGTCCATCCGCAGGTGCGAGTGCAGCGTCCAGCGCGGTTCGCCGGGGCCGGCGGGGGCTTCCAGCCGGAGCAGCAGGTGCTTGCCCCGGCTCGCGCTGTCGCGTACCGACCAGCCGGCGAGGTCGGTGGTGGCGAGCGACGGCACCCGGAAGTCGCTGCCGGTCAGCCGGGTGCCGACCAGGGCGCGTTCCAGGACGCGGGCGGTGTTCCAGACGGTGTCACCTTCGGGCACGCCCCCATTCTCCCTCATCCGAAGGCAATTCACATGTATCGCTATTTGTATGGCACTTCTGTTCGATCTACGGATATAGGCACTATCAGGGAGTTCTGAGGAGAATGCCGATGAATCATCCCCGCCGTTCCGTCTTGGGCGTCGTCCTGGCCACCGTCCTCGCCGTCACCCTCCATCCCCACTCCGGTTCCTCGGCCGGCCGCGCCGACCGGTGGACCGCTGACCTGTCGGTCGTCGACGCCGACGACGTCAACGTGCGACATGGCCGAACTGGCCTGCGACTGGCCGACGCCCGGCCACCCGCGGTGCCGGCCCGGCGCAGCGCGGTCGCCGAAGGCATGTTGGTGGCCGCTCCGCGTACCCTCGGTCGCCCGGCCACCCGGATCCGCGCCCAGCTCACCACCGCCAGTCGGCCCGGTGCCACCGCGACCGTCCAGGTCCGCGGTTGGCGCACGGCCGGCTGGACCGAATGGCGCGACGCGGCGCCGTCGGCCGTCTTCGACCGGCCCATCCGCCGGGTACAGGTCCGGGTGGTACTGACCGGCAGCCCCTCCGGTGCCAGCACCGAGGTCCGCGCCGTCCGGCTCACCGCCGACACCGTCGCCGCCGTCACCGCCGCCACCCCCGGCCTGACCTACCGGGTGTACGCGACCCGGATCGGACTGGTGGGCGAGTTGACCGCCAACGGGCACAGGGTCCGCACCCGGGACCATTTCGTTGCGTTGCCCTCCCGCCGGGGGCTGTCTCCGCGCAACTCCGGCGACTACACCGTGCGGGTCTGCACCACCAGCACCACCGGAAGCCGCTGCGAGTACGCCCCGGTCTGGGACGTCGGGCCGTGGAACACCCGCGACGACTACTGGAACCTCAGTGCCGTACGGGAGAACTGGAAGGCGCTGCCGCAGGGCAGACCGCAGGCGCAGGCCGCCTACCAGGACGGCTACAACGGAGGGCGGGACCAGTTCGGCCGGGTGGTGCTCAACCCGGCCGGCATCGACCTCGCCGACGGGACGTTCTGGGACGGGTTGCAACTGTCCACGAACGCCTGGGTCGACGTGGCGTACCTGTGGACCGGCACCGGCCCCCGAGGGGTGGTCGGTGACGGGCCACTGACCGTGCGGTCCGGTCCCAGCACCGGCTACCAGTCCCGGGGCCTGGCCGCCCAGTACGCCAACGTGCCGATCCAGTGTTACGTGACCGGGCAGACGATCGTCGGCCCGTACCGGACGACCAACCGGTGGAATCGCCTGGCCGGCGGGCAGTTCGTCAGCCACGCGTACATCTCGACGGTCTGGGGTGGATCGGTGCCGCTCTGCTGAGACCGACGCCAGAGCCGGGTCGGCGTCCTCCCAGGCCGGCCCGGCTCGCCGGGTCAGCGGGTGTCGGTGGCTGCCCGTGCCGGCTGGCTCAGGGCAGCTCCTCCGGTCTCGGAGTGCGCACCAACTCCTGGTACCGGGGGTGGCAGGCGCCGTAGACGGCGAAGTTGAGGCGGGCGTGCGACAGGCTCAAGTCCCCGTTCGCCCCGCCGCGTACGACGTCCGCGTCGGCGTCGCCCTGACCGTCATCCGTCCAGAAGCAGACCGGGCAGGTGCCGCCGCCGGTCCGGTACGCGCAGCAGGGACATGCGGCGGGAACCCAGCGATTATCCACCTTGACAGCTTTCCACAGTAGACGCTTCATCCGTGTTGTCCGGAAGCGTCCCCCACGACGCCGTAACCCCGGACCCGCAGCAGCGTACCCGGGGCCACCGCGAGCAGTTCGGCGGCGTGTCCACCGTTGACGGAGAGCGCGACCCGGTCGGCGGAGTCGGCGTGCGCCACCAGGGCGCCGAACGGGACGTCGCCGAAGGTACGCCCGTGCACCGCCTCCCGTTCCCACCCGTCGACCCCCGTCGGGCCGTCCTCGGCGGCCGGGTCGCCAGTCACCGGGCGCACCCGCACCCGGGCCGGCAGCGGGTCCAGCAACTCGGCCGCCGCAGCCAACTGGATGTTGCCGAAGTGGTCCACCGTCACCACCTCGGCGACGAACCCGTCCGGCAGCCGGACGACCAGCGGCGCGGGCAGCCGTACCAGCGTCGCGGGGTCGACCGCCGGGCCGGCTTCGGCCAGCGGGGCGCCGAGAGCCAGGTGGGCCGCGACCGGGGCGAAGACGTCGCGCCCGTGGAAGGTGGCCGACACCCGGGGCGCCAGCCAGTGCGGATTGGTCAGCTCCGCCGCCTCGGTAACCCCGCCGAGCGCCTCGGCGGCGTCGAGCAGCAGGCCGTTGTCGGGACCCACCAGCAGACCACCGGGTGTGCCCAGCGCGACACCCCGGCGGTTCGTACCGACTCCGGGGTCGACCACTGCCACGTGCACCCCGGGCGGCAGCTGCGGCACGGTCTGGGCCAGCACCGCAGCTCCCCGCCGGACGTCACCCTGCGGCACCAGGTGGGTCACGTCGATGATCCGCAGCGCGGGTGCGACGCGGGCGATCACCCCGTGGCAGACCGCCACGAAGCCGTCGGCGAGGCCGTAGTCGGTGGTCAGCGAGAGGGCCTCCGCCGGTGGCCGGGACTTGCGGGCAGCGCTGCTGGTCACGGCACCGGATCGTACGCCCGTATCCGCCACCACACGGCGGATGGCGGCGGGCCGGGGTGACCGGCGGGCGGGTCGCCCGCGCCGGGCGACCGCCCTGTGGATGCCGTGACGACGGCGGTCCTGTGCCGGATAGCCGACAGCGTCGCTGACCGACCGGCCACTGCCGGTGGCGATCCCGGTTGGACAGACTGCGGGGGTGAGTCATCGGATGCTGCCTACCGTCGTTCTGCTCATGGTCACCATGGCCCTCGCCGGCTGCGGCGCCGACCAGGACGCGCCGCCCGCCGCCGCACCGACCGCCGACGGCTCGTCGGCGGATCCAACCCCGCCGGGCGGTCCGGACGCCGCAGCCTCGCCGGGCGGTCC
>NZ_JBXUOW010000117.1:0-8915 GCF_057196645.1 Micromonospora sp. ATLC16 | reverse complement strand
CCGCCGGCCCCGACGCCGTGCCCCGGGCGGAGGCGTTCGGCGGCAAGCCGCCGGAACTGGCCGGGCCGCTCACCCTCGCGCAGAGCATCAACGCGGCGCTCACCGACGGGCTGCTCAGCCATCCGCAGATGGCGGTCTTCGGTGAGGACGTCGCCGTCAAGGGTGGCGTCTACGGGGTGACCAAGGGACTGCGTGACCGGTTCGGTGCCGCCCGGGTGTTCGACACGCTGCTCGACGAGACCTCGATCCTCGGCCTGGGCCTCGGCGCGGGGTTGGCCGGGATGCTGCCGGTGCCGGAGATCCAGTACCTGGCGTACCTGCACAACGCCGAGGACCAGTTGCGGGGCGAGGCGGCGACCATGCGCTTCTTCTCACAGGGAGCACTGCGCAATCCGATGGTGGTGCGGGTGGCCGGGCTGGCGTACCAGGAGGGCTTCGGCGGGCACTTCCACAACGACAACTCGGTGGCCGTACTGCGGGACGTGCCGGGCCTGGTGATCGCCGTGCCGGCACGGCCGGACGACGCGGCGGCGATGCTGCGGACCTGCCTGGCGAGCGCGACGGTGGACGGCAGCGTCTGCGTGTTCCTGGAGCCGATCGCGCTCTACCACACCCGGGACCTCTACACCGATGGTGATGGAGAGTGGCTGGCCGACTACGCTGAGCCAGGGGCCTGGGCCGGCGGCCACGTGCCGGTGGGACGAGCGCGCGTGTACGGGGTCGGTTCGGCCGAGGACGTAACCATCATCACCTTCGGCAATGGCGTACGGATGTCGTTGCGGGCGGCGTCGGCGCTGGCCGACGAGGGGATCGGCACCCGGGTCGTGGACCTGCGCTGGCTTGCGCCGCTGCCGGTGGCCGACCTCATCCGGGAGGCCGCCGCGACCGGCCGGGTGCTGGTGGTGGACGAGACCCGCCGATCCGGTGGGGTGGGTGAAGGGGTGATCGCTGCGCTGGTGGACGCCGGATATGTCGGAGCGGCACGCCGGGTGGCCGCAGTTGACTCTTTTGTGCCGCTGGGCCCGGCCGCCCGACAGGTGCTGGTATCCGAGGAGGCCATCACCCAGGGTGCCCGTACGCTGCTGGCACGGTAAATTTCGTTCCACCCGGTGCGCCACTTGCGCAGGAGGGCACAACTGTGTGGACTTTGCCTGACGGCGTCGAGTAGGCGCCGGCTCGGACGAGATGAGGAGGCACGCGACAGTGAGCGCGACCGCTGGTCAGGCTGCTGACGGGGTACGCAGCCTGGCGGACCGGTTCGGCATCGAGCCGGGGATGGTCGTCATGGAGATGGGCTACGACGAGGACGTCGACTCCGATCTCCGTGACGCCCTTACCGACCGTTGTGGAGATCTGGTCGACGAGGACACCGACGAGGTGGTCGACGCGGTGCTGGTCTGGTACCGGGATGGCGACGGTGATCTCTTCGAGCTACTCGTCGACGCCCTCGGCCCGCTGGCCGACAACGGGGTCGTGTGGCTGCTGACGCCCAAGGCCGGCCGCGACGGACACGTCGAGCCGAGCGACATCGCCGAGTCGGCACCCACCGCTGGTCTTCAGCAGACTTCCACGGTCAACGCCGGCAAGGACTGGAGCGGTGCCCGACTCGTGCTACGTCGTGGCGCCAAGGGCAAGAAGTAACCCGACCCACGGCGAGCGACTGGGGCCGTCCCGAACCGATCCGAGGAGTTCGCATGCCGATCGAGGTTGGCGCCGAGGCACCCGACTTCGAGTTGAAGGACCAGAACAACCAGCAGGTCCGACTCTCCGACTTCCGGGGCCGGCGTACCGTCCTGCTGGTCTTCTACCCGCTTGCGTTCACCGGGGTGTGCCAGGGTGAGCTGACCGAGGTACGGGACAACCTCGACGAGTACGTCAACGACGAGGTCCAGGTGCTGACCGTCAGCGTCGACTCGGTGTACGCCCACAAGATCTGGGCGGAGCAGGAGGGCTACCAGTTCCCACTGCTGTCCGACTTCTGGCCGCACGGCGCCGTTGCCCAGGCGTACGGCGTCTTCAACGAGGTCGCCGGCATCGCCAACCGGGGCACCTTCGTCATCGACCGGTCCGGCGTGGTGCGCTTCGCCGAGATGAACTCGCCCGGTGAGGCCCGCGACCAGCAGGGCTGGCGCAAGGCCCTGGCGGAGGCCACGGCCTGACCCGGCCCACCGGGCGCGAGGCGTCCGCCCGGGCCGGCGGGTGGCAGGGTAAGCTTGCCAACCGCCGGCCCGCCGTACGGCGTTCCGGGCGCGTAGCTCAGCGGGAGAGCACTCGCCTTACAAGCGAGGGGTCGCAGGTTCGAAACCTGCCGCGCCCACCAGCACCATCTAGTCGTTTCGTCCGTTCAGGGTGAACATCGCCGGCAGCAGGGTCAGCCCGAACAGGGCCAGCAGCACGCCGGATTTGAGGTCGAGCACGCCGAGCAGGCTGTCGACACGTTGTCGAGCAGGTCGACGACGACGGCCACCGCTCATCCGGGCGGGCACTTGGTAGGACATCGAGACTCACAGATATCTACCGGTGTCGGTCCTCCCGGCAGCGGTCGGCTCGGCCACCGGCGGATCGGGGTCGGTCCCGCGTCGGGCATGGGAGGAACGCATGAGCTACGCGCAGCTTGACGGTGTTCGACTCTGGTACGAGACAGAGGGCAAAGGTCGACCGCTGGTGCTGCTGCACGGCGGTCTCGGCGCGGCGGAGACCTTCGCCGCGATCCGGCCGGCGCTGGCGCGGCGTCGCCTGGTGGTCAGTGTCGATCTGCCAGGCCACGGCCGCACCGCCGACGTCGGTCGCCCCCTGCGGTACGAGTCGATGGCCGACGACGTGGCGGCGCTTATCGTTCATCTTGGTCTGGGCGAGGCCGAGGTGCTCGGCTTCTCCTTGGCGGCGGGGTCGCCGTGCGGTTGGCGGTTCAACACCGGCAACTGCTCCGCCGTCTCGTGGTGGTCTCCGCGCCGTGTCGACGGCAGGGCTGGTTTCCCGAGGTGCTCGTCGGTATGCCCGAGCCCGACGAGGCGGCCGCCGAGCGGATGCGCGGCACGCCGCCCGAGCAGCTCTACCGACGCGTGGCACCCCGCCCGCAGGACTGGCCACGGCTCTGGGCCAGGACCGGCGAGCTGCTGCGGCGTGACTACGACTGGTCGCCCGAGGTCGCGGCGATCACCACGCCGACGATGCTGGTCTTCGCCGACGCCGACTCGGTTCGCCCGGCGCACATGGTGGAGTTCTTCGGCCTGCTCGGCGGCGGCCACCGGGACGCCGGATGGGACGGCACCGATCGTCCGGCCGCCCGGCTGGCCATCCTTCCCGGGCTCACCCACTACGACATCGTCGACTCACCCGCCCTCCCCGCGGCGGTCCTTCCCTTCCTTACCCACCCGTCCACCCCGCCCACCTGACCCCCCACCTACCGCCCCCCGCCGCCCCCGTGCCCCGGGGGTCTAGGGGCTGTTGCGGGATCGCTGGCGGGGGGGGGGCGGGCGCCGCGCGCCGGGGGGGGGGGGGGGGGGGGGGGGGGCGGGGCGGCGCCGCCCCCGGGCCGGGGGGGGGGGGGGGCCCCCCCCCCCGCGGCTGGAGGCAGCAGCATCGGGGATATTGCTGCCTCGACGATCGGCGCGGGCGGCGCGGGGCGGCGCGGGGCGGCGCGGGGCGCGGGGTGGGGGGCGCGGGTGGGGTCAGGTGCGCTCGGCCAACCAGGTGAGCAGGACTTCGGCCTGGGCATGCTGGAACGCCCGGAGGGTGGGGATGCCCGGCGGCGAGGGCAGGCGGGCCCGGTCGGTGAAGAAGCCAGCCAGGCCGGCGTAGAGACCGGTCACCGTGTCGGGGTCGGCTGCGGCGGTGAGCGGTAGCCGACGTATCAGCGCCTCGGTGTCGTGCCCACCCTGCAGGCGTACGTCGAGCAGCAGCATCGCAGTGTCCAGCCAGTTCGGGCCGCGAGCCGCCCAGGGCCAGTCGACCACGGTGACGCGGCCGGCCCGGTCGACGAGCAGGTTGTCCGCGCGGAGATCCACATGGCAGAGGGTGTCGCCGGTCAGCGACGCGAGGCCATGGTCCGCCCTGGAGCAGAGGTCGTCGAGATGCGTCCGGGCCCAGGGGTTCAACTGCGGCGGCGGGTCGTCGACGATTCGCCGCCAGCCGGCGAATTCGTCGGCCAGCCGGTCGGCGATGGCCGGCACCTCCGTCAGCGGGCTGGGCGTGAGCGCTGCCGCCATTTGTTTCAGGGCGTCCAGCACCGCGTCGAGTTCCTCGGCGTGCCACGGGGTGACCGGGCTCCGGCCGTCGACGTCGGTGAGCACCAGCGCCACCCAGTGGCCGTCGTCGTGACAGCCGAGCAACCGGGGCGTCGGGGCGTACGCGGGCAGTGCGGCGGTGATCCGGGCCTCGGCCCGGTGCATGTTCGGGGTGTCCGGGTTCTGGGTCGGGCTGGCCGCCTTGACGAAGGCGCGACGGCCGTTGGCGGTGCGTACCCGGTCGGCGGTGCCGGGAGAGTATCCGCCCGGCTGCGACACCGCTTCGACCACCCGGTCGCCGAGGATCCGCTGCACGGCGGATCGGACATCGGGGGGCAACTGGGCCCACCGTAGCCGATTCCGCGTCTGCGTCCGCATGTCGTTCACGCTGCCCGGCGGGCATCTGGAGGGCAAGGCGTTTCCCGCCGGCGCGGGCACCCCCGCCGTCCAGGCCGGCGGGTGGCAGCCTTGACCTGCCACCCGCCGGCCCGCCGTGTCGCAGTCAGCTCGCCAGCACGACCTCCACCTGCTTCCGGGTGCCCCAACCGGTGCGCCAACACGTCACCGCCCCGTACCAGCGGATCACTCTCAACACCACCGCCGCGAGCACCACCGCGACCGGCGCCAACAGCCACGTCCACACCCGGCGACCGGTCGATTCATCAGATCGGCAGACCGTCAGATAACGCAACGTCTGTGCCCACCCCACGATGAACGTCACCGACAACAGCCACGGCAGTGCCGTGAGCGTCGGTTCGACCACCGGGGACACGAACACGACGGTCACGAACACCACCGTGGCGACCACCATCGACGCCCAACGCAGCAGGTGTGCCCACCAGGCGTACGACCGCAGCGGCAGGTACCGCACCCGCCACCAGGAGCGGATGAAACTGCCCCGCATCCACCGCAGATACATGCGGCACAGGTGCCCGAACCGGTCCGGCATCAACGCGAACGCGAACGCGGTCGGCTGCTGAACGGTGCGCCCCCTGACCATCGCGAACAAGGTCAACAGTGAATCATCCGAGAAGGTCACATCCCGGCCGAAGAACCTCTCCGTCAGGTAGCCGTCAAGGTTGTCGCGGACGACGGCTGCCCGATAGGCAGCGATCGGCCCGGAGTTGACCCACACCGCCCCGAACACCGACAGCGACGAGCGGTCGGTGAGCTGACCCGTGACAAACCACAGGTCGGTGATCCGCGCCAGAAACGACGATCCCACGTTCGCGGCCATCACCACCCCGGCCACCGACTGCACACGAGGATCAGCGAATGGCAGCAGCAGCTCTTCGAGCGCCCGAGGATCAGAAACCGTGTCCGAGTCGACCGTCCAGTAGATGTCCGCGTCGTCGGTTGTCCGTACGGCCACGGCCTGCGCGTGCCGCTTGCCGGCGTTGTCCTGGACATGCCATGACACCGCGATCCCCAAAGTGGGGGCAGTGGCGAGAAACCACCGCTTCACGGTCTCGTACCCGCCGACATCGGTCGAACCGTCGTCCACGACGTAGATGACGTCAGGTGTGCGGGTCTGCCTGGCCATGGATTCGAGGCAGGCACGCAGCGCCGCCGGATCCTCGTTGTAGACGGGCACGATCGCCACCACCCGCAACCCGTCCAGGTACTCACGAGCCCGGCCGGTCGCCGTCGCCGGCCGCTCCAGATAGGCGCCGCCGATCTGCCACAACAGCAACAGGAACATGCCCGCGTACACGTAGGTGAAACGGTGCCCTGCGCCGTCGAGAGCACCCGAGACCGCGAACACATGGTGTATCGCCCATACCGCCGCGGCGGCCAGCACGACCGCCGCGGCGAGCAGAACCCGTCGGGGTCCGATACGCGCGCTCATCCGTTGATCGACCGTCCGCGTCGGAACGTCAATCGGATCATGCAGGCGCCGGTGATCACCATCAGCACGCCGACAGCGGCGATGACCAGCGGCAACGACAGTTGCACTACGCCGACACCAGCCGTGCCACCGATGGTGATCACGTCGACTCCGGTGCGAGGCAGGGTGCTACCTGACGACATCGAGTACTCCGCTCGGGGCTGCGGGGGCTGTGGCGGCGGGCAGGGTGCAGCCCCAGTCGTGCCCCGGCCGCCGCGTGGATCAGCCGCTCGGGGTGCGGGATCCGGTCGACACCCTCGCAAAGCCGTCAACCAGGGTCAACCACGCTCTGTCACCCCATCGAGCTAATCTGTGACCGCCTGGGGCGCGTCGGAGTTGGCCGGTGCCGGCGGTAGTCGGCTTGTCGACAGCGGCCCCGCGTGGAATGCCGCAGTCTGTGCGGTCGGCCGCAAGTGCCGGCGGCGCCCCCGTCCGCCGGCTGCGTCGTCTGCTCGGGTCGCCGAGCAGGCCCCGAGGACTGTTCACCAGCGCAACGGGGAAGCGGCGAGCGGACGCACCTGGGGAGGAGCGAGGGATGACGCGTGCCGGACTGACCATCGGCGTGCTCGGCTCGTACGGCGGGCGCAACCTGGGCGACGAGGCGATCCTCACCGGCCTGCTGACCGATCTGCGCCAGCAGGAGCCGCACGCCCGGATCATCGTGTTCTCGCGGAATCCCGCACACACCGCGGTCGCCCATCCGGACGTGGAGGCGGTGCCGTGGGAGGGGGTCAGTCGGACCGACTCCGCCCTCGTACTGTCCCAGCTCGACCTGCTCATTCTGGGCGGCGGAGGCATCCTCTACGACAAGGAGGCACGCCGCTACCTGCGGGTGGTCCGGGTGGCGCAGGAGCGGGGTCTGCCGCTGCTGACGTACGCCGTCGGCGTCGGGCCGCTCACCGAGACGGTGGACACCGGCATGGTCCGGGAGACGCTGGGCGGTGCGGTCCAGGTGACCGTACGCGACCAGGAGTCGCGGATGGTGCTGGAGGAGGCCGGCCTGCTCAATCCGATCACCGTCACCGGCGACCCGGCGTTCCTGCTGGAACCGGAGGACTTTCCCGCGCAGTTCCTCCGGGAAGAGGGCGTGCCGGCCGGCAAACGGCTGGTCGGGATGAGTGTGCGGGAGCCGGGCCGGGCGGCGGAACGGCTGGACGTGGACGGATACCACCGGCTGCTGGCACAGATCGGTGACTTCCTGGTGCACCGGATCGATGCGCACGTGCTGTTCGTGCCGATGGAACGCGACGACATCCGGCACTCGCACGGGGTGCTGTCGCACATGATCGCCGCCGAGCGGGGGCGGATCCTGCACGGCACCTACTCACCGCAGCAGATCCTCGGGTTGATGCGTCACTTCGACCTGGCGGTCGGTATGCGCCTGCACTTCCTGATCTTCGCCGCGATGATGGGTACGCCGTTTCTGCCCCTGCCGTACGCCGGCAAGGTCTTCGACCTCGCGCAGCGACTCGGGGTGCCGGCGCTGCGCGGTGTGGAGCGTGAGGTGGAGGGCCCCCTGCTGGCCGAGGTGGACCAGTTGTGGGACGAGCGCGAGCAGCGAGCCGAGGTCACCGCCGAGCGGGTGGCGCGGGTGTGTGACGAGGCCAGGGGCACCTCTCAGGTCACCCGGGCGGTGCTGGAGAGCCTGCGCAACCGGTCTCTGGTCGAGGTCGGCGCCTGATCGGCGCGGCGGTCGGGCTCAGACCGCCGGCCCCCGCCAGCAGTAGCGCCACTGCTGGCGGTCGGTGTCGACGGACTCCAGCTCGTAGATCTCCGCTGCCGCCAGCCCTTGTGGCCCCAGGTGATGGTGGGTCAGTGGGGGCCGGCCGTTCGGGTCCAGTTCGACGGTGACGTGCTCACCGTCGGCCGTGCCGCCCAGCAGTGGGATCTCGACCGTGGATGCCATGCGACCATCCTGCCCCCGGCTCCCGGTGACCCGCAGGGTGAATCGAGATGATCCCGGTGTCATCCCGGTCTGGCACACGGCACGGGTCAGCGCGACTCGCGCAGCCTGACCCGGCGGCGGTGCAGCCGCCGATCACCAGGAGGTCGCACATGGCGGCGACGGTAGCCGGTCGACGCCGCCTATCCTGGCCCCGGGTCGCCGCCGACGTGGCGCGACCCACTCGGTCCGAGGGGGAGTGCGTGCTGGTCGTCCATGGGATGTGGCTGCCCGGCCGAGGGCTGGCGGTCTGGGCCGAGGACAGCACCCTGCCGGCCCAGGCCCCGCGCCGTCCCGGCCGGGCGCCGCGAGCTCGTCCCCACCCGTTCGCCGCCGAACACGCCACGCTGGCTGCGCTGCTGGCCGACGTCGCCGACCCGGACGACCTCGGCACGGCGCTGCTGCGCCTGCCCACCCGCGCCGGCTCGCCGCTGGACTCGCCGGAACTGGTCCGCACCACCGTCGTGGAACCGGTCCGTGGTCCGGTCACCCTCGCCGGGTGGCAGGTTCCGGTGCTGGCGTACGCCCCGGACGCCGCACTGTCGTTGCTGTGTGCCGTCGGGAAGCTCGCCACCGCGCCCGGCGCGAGCCTGCGGCACCTGGCCGAACTGGCCGACTTCGCCACCGACCTGGCCACCCGCGGCCGGGTCCTGCCCAGTCTCGCCGGTCCGTCCTCGGCCGCCCGGGCGTCCGACGCCCGGGCGGTGTGGCGGCCGTTGCTGAACGGCACGGACGCCGCCTGGGCCCGGTCGCTGGTACTGGCCCTGCCCCCCGCCGCCCGGGCCGTGGTCGAGGCGGAGCTGCCCGCGATGGCGCCCGGCGACCGGACCGGGCGTCGCGGGGCGGCCCCGCTGCAGGC
>NZ_JBXUOW010000116.1:0-9206 GCF_057196645.1 Micromonospora sp. ATLC16 | reverse complement strand
ACCGCCAACCACTTCGACGCCTGGGCCCGCGCTGGCCTGAACCTCGGCAACCACTACTACCAGATCATGGCCACCGAGGGCTACCAGAGCCAGGGCAGCTCGGACATCACCCTCTCGGAAGGCGGCACCCCCGGCCCCGGCCCGACCACCCCGCCGCCCAACCCGACCACCCCGCCGCCCAGTGGCGGGTCCGGCCAGATGATCGTCGGTCAGCAGTCCGGCCGGTGCCTGGACGTGCCGAACTCCAGCACGAGCAACGGCACTCAGATCCAGTTGTATGACTGCCACGGCGGCGCGAACCAGCGGTTCACCCACACGTCGAGCAGTCAGCTGACGGTGAACGGCAAGTGCCTGGACGTGCCGAACTCCAGCACGAGCAACGGCACCCGGATCCAGTTGTATGACTGCCACAGCGGCGCGAACCAGCAGTGGAACATCAACTCGAACGGCACGATCACCGGAGTGCAGTCGGGGTTGTGCCTCGACGCCGGTGGCAGCGGTAACGGGGCGATGATCCAGCTGTACAGCTGCTGGGGTGGCGCAAACCAGCAGTGGAGCCGACGCAACTGATCCGTCGCTTCGGGGCCAGGAGGCACGGACCTGGCCCCGCGCCACCTTGGTGACCACAGCAGAATTGACCCGGCGGCGATGGCGGGCGGGTGTCCAGGGGCCGGAGGCGATACGGCTAGGCTGGGTCATTGTGCTCGTACTGGTGGTGGACAGCTCGACCCCGGCGGTGACCGCGGCGCTCGTCGAGGTCACCGCGAGTGACGTCACGACCCGGGCGCACCGGTGCACCGTCGACGCTCGGGCGCACGGCGAACTGCTCGCCCCGCAGGTCGACGCGGTGCTCGCCGACGTCGCCGCCCGGCCGGCCGACCTGCACGCGATCGTCGCCGGGGCCGGCCCGGGGCCGTTCACCGGGCTGCGGGTGGGGCTGGTCACCGCCGCCACCATGTCCCAGGTGCTCGACATTCCCGCGTACGCTGTCTGCTCGCTCGACGCGATCGGCCACCCGGCGGCGGCCGGCGAGCCGGTGCTGGCGGCGAGCGACGCGCGGCGCCGGGAAATTTACTGGGCGGTTTACGACGGCGCCGGCGAGCGCTTGGTCGGGCCGGAGGTCGGCGCGCCCGCGGTGGCCGCCGAGCGGGCCCGCGCGCTGGCCGTCACCGTCATGGTCGGCGATGGCGCACACCGGTACGCCGATGCCCTCGGGCTGCCGCTGCGACCCGAGCCGCGCTACCCGGACGCGACCGCGCTGGCCACCCTGGCCGCCGAGCGGATCCGCACCTGCGCGCCGGGTGATGCGTTGACGCCGCTCTACCTGCGTCGCCCGGATGCGGTGGCGGCGACCGTGCGCAAACCGGTCCTGCCGTGAGCCCCGGGCAAAGCGGTCTTGTCGTGAGCGAGGTGCGACTCGGCCGGTTCCGCTGGTGGCACATCGACGAGGTGTTGCCGATCGAGGCGGATCTCTTCGGTGCCGAGCAGTGGTCGGCACCGATGTTCTGGAACGAGTTGGCCCACGGGCACTTCTACCGGGTGGTCACCGACGACGACGGCGGAGTGCTCGGCTACGCCGGGCTCGCCGTCGCGCCGCCCGACGAGGCGTGGGTGCAGAACATCGCGGTCCGGCGGGAGGCGCAGCGCCGGGGCATCGGCCGACTGCTGCTGGAGGCGCTGCTCGCCGAGGCCAGTCGGCTCGGCATCCGCGCCGTGCTGCTGGAGGTCGCCGCCGACAACGCGCCGGCCCAGCGGCTCTACGCGATGCACGGGTTCGAGCCGATCGGCGTGCGGCGCGGCTACTACCAATCGAGCAACACCGACGCGCTGGTGATGCAGCGCACCCAGGACTGAGAAAAGCCATGGCTGACGAACCACTGATCCTCGGCATCGAGACCTCGTGCGACGAGACCGGCGTCGGTGTCGTACGCGGCCACACGCTGCTCGCCGACGCGCTCGCGTCCAGTGTGGAGCAACATGCCCGATTCGGTGGGGTGGTGCCGGAGGTGGCCAGCCGGGCGCACCTGGAGGCCATCGTGCCGACCATGCGGCGGGCACTGACCGAGGCGGGGGTGACGCTCGCCGACGTGGATGCGATCGCGGTCACCGCCGGGCCGGGTCTGGCCGGGGCGCTGCTGGTCGGGGTGGCCGCCGCCAAGGGGTACGCGATCGCCGCCGAGAAACCGGTCTACGGCGTCAACCACCTCGCCGCGCACGTCGCGGTGGACACGCTGGAGCACGGTCCGCTGCCCGAACCGGCGATCGCGCTGCTGGTCTCCGGTGGTCATTCGTCGCTGCTCATGGTCGACGATCTGGCCCGGGGCGTGACCCCGCTGGGTGCCACCATCGATGATGCGGCAGGCGAGGCGTTCGACAAGGTGGCCCGGCTGCTCGGTCTGCCGTTTCCCGGTGGGCCGTACATCGATCGGGAGGCCCGGGCCGGTGACCCGGCGGCGATCGCCTTCCCGCGTGGGCTGACCGCCGCCAAGGATCTCGTCGCGCACCGCCACGACTTCTCCTTCTCCGGGCTGAAGACCGCGGTGGCGCGGTGGGTGGAGGCCCGCGAGCGGGCCGGCGAGCCGGTTCCGGTCGCAGACGTCGCCGCATCCTTCCAGGAGGCGGTCTGCGACGTGCTGGTGAACAAGGCGCTGGACGCCTGCCGTGGCCAGGGTGTGCAGACCCTGGTGATCGGCGGGGGAGTGGCGGCCAACTCGCGGTTGCGGGCGATGGCCGAACAGCGGGCCGCCCGGCACGGCATCCGGGTCCGCGTGCCCCGGCCCGGCCTGTGCACGGACAACGGCGCGATGGTGGCGGCCCTCGGCTCGCACCTGGTCGCCTCGGGCGTCGCGCCCAGCCGGCTCGACCTGCCCGCAGATTCGGCCATGCCGCTGACCACGGTCAGCGTCTGAGGAGGACGACGACGTGATCGTACGGATGTGGGAGGCACGGGCGGAGCCGTACGCGCTCGCCGACCTGATCATCTGGGTCTGTGACAGCGCGCTGCCCGAGTTCGAACACGACCCGCTACACCTGTCCAGCGAGGTCTTCTCGTCCACCGACCACCGGGTCGTGGTGATCTCCAAATGGCGCAGCAGCCCACAGCCGTTGCCCGACCCGCCGGTGATGCTGCTCGCCCGGCAGCCGCATTCCTGGGACTTCACCCAGGTCGACCGCTGAGGCGTCAGCCGGGTCAGCTCAGCGGATCGTCACCGTGGTGGTGGCGGTGCATCGGTCGATCTCGCTGGTCCGGGCGCTGACCCGCAACGTCCAGTCACCGGCGACCG
Organism: Micromonospora sp. ATLC16; assembly: GCF_057196645.1. Classification (NCBI taxonomy): domain Bacteria; kingdom Bacillati; phylum Actinomycetota; class Actinomycetes; order Micromonosporales; family Micromonosporaceae; genus Micromonospora; species Micromonospora sp. ATLC16. Next base: position 5,922 of record NZ_JBXUOW010000116.1, on the reverse strand, counting down.
GGAAGTGGATCTCGGCGCTGCCGTGGTGCGGCTCCAGCGCGAACACGCCGACGGTGATCGGCTCGATGCCGGCCTCCGGCAGGGCGGCGGTGACCGTCCACTCCGCCACCGGCAACTCCTTCGCCCGCGGGGTGTAGACGTATGCGTGCAGGCTGTTCGCGGTGCCGGCGAACGCCGGGTAGATGTCGAACTGCAAGGTGAACAGGTCGGTGGTGAGCGACTGCGCGACGCCCTCCCGGTTCACCCCGTCGGCCGCCGTGCCGACGGAACGGCCCGGCGGTGTCTGCACCAGCACCGCCGTCAGCGCCAGCACCATCGCCGTCACGGCGAGTTCCACGCCGGCCGCCCGAGCGATCCGGCGGGGCCGGGCCGCCGCGACCCGCCGCCTGATCAACCGTCGTTGCCCGGCCGCCACCGCCAGCACCCCGGCCAGCAGGGCCGCCTTGGCCAGCAGCAGGCGACCGTACGTGCTGCCCCACAGGGCCGAGGGACGGCCGAGTTCGATCACGGCCTGGCCGAGCCCGGCGGCGACCAGCCAGGCCACCGCGAGGGTGGCCAACCGGGACCAGGCCGGCAGTATCCGGGCGAGCACCCGCTCGTGGGTACCCCGGAGCAGGAACACGGTCAGCGCGAGCAGCCCGCCCAGCCAGGCGGTCACCCCGGCGACGTGCAGGGTGCCCAGTGCGATGCTCACCGGCGGCAACGGCGAGGCGACCGGATGCCCGGCCAGTGGCCAGGTGACGAACCCGGCCAGGCCGACCGCCGCCAGTGCCCAACCGCGTACCCGGCTGGCGACGCCCCGACCGGTCGACGAGCGCTCATCATCGCCCCGCATCACCGTCGGCAGCAGGATCGCGGCCAGCCCGACCAACGCCAGCCGTACGGCCAGCACCACGCCGACGTCGCTGTCCGCCACGGCCCGCAGATCGGCCGGGGAAAGCTGCCCGACGGGCGCACCCACCACCTGAGCTGCCTGCCCGACCCAGGTGCCGAGCGTGCCGATGGCGATCAGACCGAGCCCGCACAGCGCGGTGGCCGTGGCGCCTCGACGGGAGCGACGGCGGGGCCAGATGGTGGCCGCGAGCAATGGCGGGCCGACCGCCAGCAGCAGCCCCAGGTACCCGAGGTACTTCGCGGCCGGTACCAGCACGCCGGCTGGGGACTCGGATTCCGCCAGGGCCGGCTCGGGCGGAGTCGCCGACGGTGCCCCGGCGGCGAAGGTGAAGCTGCCCGCGACCGGGTGGCTGTCCGCCGAGATGACGCGGTAGCTGACCAGGTAGGTGCCGAGTGGACGATCCGAGGGCCGCAGGGTGATCCGGATGGTCCCGTTCCGGACCTCGGGCTCGCCGACGTTGATCCGCTTGCCGTCGGGGGCGAGGACCTGCACCCGGCCGGGAACCACGGTGATGGTCTCGCTGAAGGTCACCAGCACCTCGCGCGGCGCGTACCCGAGCACCTCGTCGCGCTGCGGGGTGGTGGCGACCACCACGGCGTGCGCCGCCGCTGGGCCGGCGGGACCAAGGGCGGCGCACAGTGCGGTGAGGATCAGCCCGAGCAGGGCAGCCGCTCGGGTGCGAACGGTCATCGAAGCGGGTGGCGGCGGTCAGCCGCGACGGAACATGCGGTACGTGAGGAAGCCGCCGGTGCCGAGGGCACCGAGGAAGATCGCCCAGATGAGCGTGTTGCTGACCCCGATCTGCGGGCCGGTGTTGGCCTGCGCGGCGGCGAGCAGCCCGTCGTTGCCGGGGGCCGGCAGCGCGGCGGGCGGCAGCTCGGCGTACCGGACCAGGCCGGTGCTCTCCAGCATCCGCATGTGGTCACCGACGAACGTGTTGGCCGAGTTGGCCAGGTCCCGGATCACCTCGTTGCGGGTGCTGGCCCGGACCGCGCCGATAACCGGGAAGATCTTGCCGTGGGCGACCCGGAGCCGAGTGACGAAGATCTGGTCGAAGCGGGCGCCGCGGGCGTCCTTCATCTCGGTGAGCCAGCCCTGCTGCTCGGCGGTCGGCGCACTGGGGATGACGGCGCTCAGCTTGTTGGCCGCCTCCACGGTGATCCGGTCGAGCTCCTCGTGCTGCCGGGCGATCTCGGCGCCCACCTCGCGGACCGCCCGCGAGCTGCCCTTCTCGGCGGCCATCTGTCCAGCCGGCATCTCCCAGAGCCCGGCCAGCCGCACCCCGTCGAGCAGCGCCTGGTCGGCGGCGGCGAGTTGCTGAGCGGCGGGCGCGGCCAGGGCCACACCGGGCAGAACGACGAGAGCTGCGACGATCGTGGTGAGCAGCACCGCCAAGCGACGGGACCGGTTACCCTGCCGGCGACGAGCGGAATCCAGCGGTGCCATGTCTGCGGCGCCTCCTCGGACGAGAACCGATCGTTGAGCGATGGACGTCCGCACCCCGTCGGCCGTCCGCAACCTGGTACGGATTGTTCGGCCGATCAGTTCATCGGTTGGCGAAACCGGCTCGCGAAATGCGGAACTGGAGGTCAGTTGACGTCGAGCGGGTCGGCCAGCAGTCGGTCGAAGGCGAGTTCGGCCGCGCCGACCAGGGGCGCGTCCTCACCGAGCTTCGGCGTACGCAACCGGACGTGCTCCAGGCAGGCCGGCAGCCCGTTGGAGTTGAGCCGGCTGCGCACCTGGGCGGCGGCGGCCAGGTAGAGGTCGCGCATGGTGCCGCCGAAGATGACCATTTCCGGGTTGAAGATGTTGACCAGGTTGGCGATGCCGAAGCCGAGCCAGTCGCCGGCCTGCCGTACCGCGATCTGCGCCTGGGCGTCGCCACGGTCGGCGGCGTCGAAGACCGCCAGCATCGCCTCCCGGCCCCGGGCGTCGGAACGGCCGGCGGCCCGGAGCAGTCCGTGCTCGCCGATCTCGGTCTCCCAACATCCCCGGTTGCCGCACTCGCAGCGGGCTCCGTCGCGGACCACCACCATGTGCCCCACCTCGCCGCTGTAGCCGCCGTGGCCGGTCAGCCTTCGGCCCGCGGCGATGATCCCGGCGCCGACGCCGACGTCGCCGTAGAGGTAGATGACGTTGTCGCAGCCGGCCGCCGCACCCCGGGCGTGCTCGGCGGAGGCCGCCACGTCGGCCACGTTCCCGACCGTGACCGGCACGTCGACCCCGAGTTCGGTGCCGAGCGCGGTGCCGATCGGTTCGTCCACCCAACCGGTGGTGGGACCGAGCCGGACCAGACCGTCGTCGCGGCGGACCATCCCGCAGACCGCCACCCCGGCACCGACGCAGACGGCGTCCCGCGGCAGGGCCTGCCGCATCTCCTTGACCGCGCCGGCCAGCAGGGGGGCGGCCTCCGCGGCGGTGAGACCGCGGGGGCGGTCCAGTTCCCGGAGGTCGAGCACCGCGCCGCCGAGCCCGACCCGGGCGGCCCGCAGCCGGTCCACCTCGATGCTGTACGCGTACGCGAAGACCCGGTGCGACTCGGGCCGGACGACCAGTGACGGTCGTCCGGCCCGGCCGGTTTCCTTCGGCGCCCCCTCAGTCACCAGGCCGGCCGCGGCGAGGTCGGCGGTGAGCGCGCCGATGGTGCTCCGGTTCAACCCCAGTGCGGTGGTCAGTTTGGCGCGCGTGGTGGCACCGTGCACGTGCACGTAGCGCAGCAGGGCACCGAGATTCTGCCGACGGATCTCGTCCTGGCTCGGTCCCACGCGCATCGGTTGTGACTACCTTCGGTGCAGCGGATCAGCGGCTACCACCGGCGGCGGCTCGGCGGCGCGACAGCGCGTCGACGCTGGCCGCCAGGAGAAGCACCACGCCGGTGACCACGTACTTGACGCCCGAGCTGTAGCCCATCAGACCCATGCCGTTGTCGATCACCGCGACCACCGCGCCGCCGAGCACCGCGTCCAGCACCCGGCCCTTGCCGCCGAAGAGGCTGGTACCGCCGATCACGGCCGCGCCCACGGCGTAGAGCAGCACGTTGCTGCCGCCGGTGTTCGGGTCGACCGAGTTGGCCCGGCTGGCGGCGACGATGCCGCCGATCGCGGCCATGGTGGAGCAGATGACGAAGACCGAAATGCGGATCCGGTCCACGTTGATGCCGGCCCGGCGGGCGGCCTCCTTGTTGCCGCCGACCGCGTAGATGTGCCGGCCGTAGCTGGTGCGGTGCAGCACGAAGGTCCAGACGACCAGCAGCACGGCGATGATCGGTACGACGATCGGCACACCCTTGAGCGAGCTGATCAGCACGTTACGGCTGCGCTCCAGGTTGAGCACGTACACCGCGAGGCCGAGGACGACCGCCAGCCCGCCGATCCGGGCGAGCACCACCGCCATCGGGTCGGTGACCAGTCCCCGCGCGGCGCGGTTGCGGTGACGCAGCAGTTGCACGGCGGCGTACCCGGCGACGGCCGCGGCGGCGAGAGCCCAGCCGAGCAGCGGCGGCAGGTTGCGGTTGGCGATCGCCACCAGCACCGGATCGCGTACCGAGATGTTGCGGCCCTGTTCCATCAGCAGCAGCACCACGCCCTGGAAGGCCAGGAAGCCGGCCAGGGTGACCACGAAGGAGGGAATGCCGATCTTGGCGACCAGGAGGCCCAGGATCGTACCGATCACCATGCCGGTGAGTACGGCGGCGGCCACCGCGACGTACCAGGGGTGTCCGAGCACGGTCACCACGTTGGCCAGCACCGCCGCGCAGACGCCGCTGGCGAAGCCCGCCGACAGGTCGATCTCACCCAGCAGCAGGACGAAGACCAGGCCCATCGCGATCAGGGTGACCGCCGCGCCCTGGGTGAACAGGTTGGCGAGGTTGCCGGCGGTGAGGAACGACGGTCGCATGATCGAGAAGACCGTGCAGAGGACGAGCAGGCCGAGTACGGCGGGCAGGGCACCGATGTCGCCACCGCGTACCCGCCGCCAGTAGTCACGGACGTGACTGCCCACGGTGGTCGTCGGCGCGACGGAGGACTTTCCGTCCTGCTTGACGGCGGTGGTGGTGCTCATGAGACGCCTCCCGTGGTGCTGCCGGCCGGCGCCGCGCCGTTGCCGTTGCTGGCCGGTTCGCCGGTGAGCCCGAGCTCGCCGGAGCGACCGGCGGTGATCAGCTCGACCACCTGCGCGTGAGTGATGTCGGTGGTCTTCACCTGGGCGACCATCTGGCCGAGGTAGAGCGCGGCCACCCGGTCGGAGACGGCGAAGACGTCGTTCATGTTGTGCGAGATCAGCACGACGGCCAGTCCGTTGTCGGCCAGCCGGCGGACCAGTTCGAGCACCTGGGCGGTCTGCGCGACGCCGAGCGCGGCCGTCGGCTCGTCCAGGATCACCAGCTTGCTGTTCCAGAGCACCGCCTTGGCGATCGCCACCGTCTGGCGCTGGCCGCCGGAGAGGCTGGAGACGTGCTGGCGCAGCGACTTGACGGTGCGTACGGAGAGCCCGTCGAGGGTCTCGGCCGCCATCTGCTCCATCGTCGGCTCGTCGAGGACGACGCCGCTGCGCTTCTCGCGGCCGAGGAACATGTTCTGCACGATGTCGAGGTTGTCGCAGAGCGCGAGGTCCTGGTAGACGACCTCGATGCCGAGCGCCGCGGCGTCGCGCGGGCTGTGGATGCTCACCGGTCGGCCGTCGAAGACGAACTGCCCGGCGTCGGTCGGGTAGATGCCGCTGATGCACTTGACCAGGGTCGACTTGCCGGCGCCGTTGTCACCGACCAGCGCGGTGACCTCGCCCGGATAGGCGGCGAAGGCGACATCGCGGAGCACCTGGACGGGACCGAAACTCTTGTCGATCCCGCGTAGCTCCAGCAGAGGGGTCGCGGACACGGGGTTCTCCTTTGTCACGGAGGGAGATCGGGGCCCGTCCAGCGGCGGGGGGGGGGGGGGGGGGGGGGGGGGGGGGGGGGGGGGGGGGGGGGGGGGGGGGGGGGGGGGGGGGGGGGCGGGGGGGGGGGGCGGGTGTTTGGGTTATTTTAC
>NZ_JBXUOW010000115.1:0-9434 GCF_057196645.1 Micromonospora sp. ATLC16 | reverse complement strand
CGCGGACACCGCCGTCGCGGGCCGTGCCGGGCCGGCCGGCGCGGGCCGGCCGACGGACCGGACGCTGACCACCCGGTGTGCGGCGCTGCTGCATCACACCCCTCCCCCGAGGTACGGCATCCGTCAGGCGGAACGGTAACGCGGGAACGCGCCCGCCCCGGCGTACCGCGCCGCGTCGGCCAGCTCCTCCTCGATCCGCAGCAGCTGGTTGTACTTTGCGACGCGGTCGGACCGTGCCGGGGCACCGGTCTTGATCTGGCCGCAACCGGTGGCCACCGCCAGGTCGGCGATGGTGGTGTCCTCGGTCTCGCCGGAGCGGTGGCTCATCATGCACTTGAAGCCGGCCCGGTGGGCGAGATCCACCGCGTCCAGCGTCTCGGTGAGCGAGCCGATCTGGTTGACCTTGACGAGCACCGCATTGGCCGCCTGCTCGGCGATGCCCCGGGCGATGCGCTGCGGGTTGGTGACGAACAGGTCGTCACCGACGATCTGGACGCGGTCACCGATCGCGGCGGTCAGAGTCTGCCAGCCGGTCCAGTCGTCCTCGGCCAGCGGGTCCTCGATGGAGACGATCGGGTACGCGTCGGCCAGCTTGGTGTAGTACTCGCTCATCGCCGCGGCGCTCTTGGCCGCGCCCTCGAAGGTGTAGCTACCATCGGCGAAGAACTCGGTGGCAGCCACGTCGAGGGCGAAGACGATGTCGGTGCCGAGCCGGTAGCCGGCCTTCTCCACCGCCTCGGCGATCAGGTCCAGTGCGGCGGCGTTGGTCGGCAGGTTCGGCGCGAAGCCGCCCTCGTCGCCGAGCCCGGTCGACAGGTCCTTCTTCTTCAGCACCGACTTGAGCGCGTGGTACACCTCGGCGCCGGAGCGCAGCGCCTCCCGGAAGCTGGGCGCGCCGATCGGCGCGATCATGAACTCCTGGATGTCGACGTTGCTGTCGGCGTGCGCCCCGCCGTTGAGGATGTTCATCATGGGCACCGGCAGCAGGTGCGCGTTCGGGCCGCCCAGGTAGCGGAAGAGGCTCAGGTCGGCGCTGCCGGCCGCGGCCTTGGCCACCGCCAGGGAAACCCCGAGGATCGCGTTGGCGCCCAACTCGGCCTTGTTGTCGGTGCCGTCGATGTCGAGCATCTTCTGGTCGATCGCCCGCTGCTCGCTGGCTTCGTAACCGATGAGCTGGTCGACGATCCGGTCCTCGATGTTGGCGACCGCCTTCGCCACGCCCTTGCCCAGGTAGCGGCCCTTGTCACCGTCGCGCAGCTCGATCGCCTCGAAGGCGCCGGTCGAGGCGCCGGAGGGCACCGCCGCCCGGGAGATCGTGCCGTCGTCGAGCCCGACCTCGACCTCGACCGTCGGGTTGCCCCGCGAGTCCAGGATCTCCCGAGCCTCGATTACCTCGATGGTTGCCACTGAGTCGCTCCTCGTTCGTGTGGTCTCGTCCGGTTCGGCCGCGACGGTGCGGCAGCGGCAGGTGTTGAACGCAGCGTATCGGTCCACGCTCTGCGGCACGGCGACCGGGCGGGTCGTCGACCACGCTGCGACACCCGACGGGTCGGACATTCCCGAATTCTCGTGCCCCAACCGGCAACCGGTTTGCACGAGCGGGATCTGATCGACAAGGCTGGTCGCCATGCCCGCCGCCTCGACCACTCTCCGTACGCTCGCTGTGTCGGTCATCGCGTCGCTCACCGTTACCGGCTGTCAGGCTCTGGACGATGCCGGCCGGGCCATGGAGCGATCCGACATCGTCAACGATCTCGCCGCGCGGATGGACCGGGCACTGGAGCTGACATACTCGGCGGAGTACCAGCTTCCCGGCGGGCGGAGCGCCTCGTTCGTCCAGTCACAGGAACCGGCCCGGTCCAGCTACACCTGGCCTGGCGGAAAGCTGACCGTCACCGACGAAGCGACCACCCGGTGCGACACCGACGGCGACCGGCCCGTCTGCACGCTGGAGGAACCGCCCGCGCCCAACAGCAAGCCCTCGGTCGTGGTCTTCGCCGAGGCCGAACTACAGGGGCTGGTCACTCCTCCGATGGTGATGGGTCGGCTGACCGCCGCGGCGCTGGATCCGGACGCGGTCATCACCGAGCGCAGCAGCACGGTCGTCGGCCACCATGCGACCTGTGTCGACGTACGCCAGGCCGCGGAGAGCTTCACCGCCTGCGTGACCGGGCAGGGCGCGCTGGGCAGCTTCACCGGACAGGTTGACGGGCAACCGGTCGAGTTGGCGCTGAGCCGCTTCGGCGATCAGGTTGACGGCGGCGCCTTCGACCTGCCGGCGGGCGCCGACGTGGTGGACCGACGCACCGAGGGTCCGTGATCCAGAGCTGGGCAGCCGGGCAGCGCGCGGCCTAGAGGTCGAGCAGGGTGCGCAGGTGGCGCGGCGGCGGGCTGCCGTGGGCGAGCATCTCGTCGTGCCAGTCACGCAGCGGTACGTCGTGCGGCCGGGCGGCCGCGATGTCGGCCATCTCGCTGTAGCCGACGAAGTACGTCGACAGCTGTGCCGAGGTCAACAGCGCGCGACGCCACTTGCCGGCCGCCTCGCCCTCCTCCTGGAAGCCGCGTCCGGTCAGCAGCGCCATCGCTTCCGCCTCGGGCAGGTCCTCGGCGTGCGTCAGCTGGTCGAGCAGCGCGTTGAGGGTCATCCGTAGCTGCATCTTCAGCTGCTGCAACCGCACCGGCAGGCCACCGAATCCGCGACCGACCATCAGTTCCTCGGCGTAGACCGCCCAACCCTCGACGAACGGACCGGAGCGGATCAGCGACCGTACCCGGGTGGAGCCGGCGTATCGCCGGGCGTGGGCGAGTTGGAGGAAGTGGCCCGGCATCGCCTCGTGCACGGTGAGGTTGCGGATCATGTGGTCGTTGTACTCGCGGTAGAACGACTCCACTCGGCGGGCGGGCCAGTCCACAGGTGTCGGCGCGATGCAGTAGAACGTCGGCACAGCGGCTGTCTCCAGACCACCGGGCGCATCGCAGTAGGCCACCGCCACGCCCCGGGCGAACTCCGGCATCACCTGGATGGCGCACGGATCCTCCGGCACGGTCACCAGGTCGTGCCTGCGGACGAAGTCACTTGCCTCGTCCAGAGTGATCGAGGCCAGGTCGACGATGGTGTGGTCGTCGGGGTGTTCGGCGGCGAGCAGGTCGAGGGCCCGGCGTACGGTCTCGTCGTCGGCCGGACCACCGACCAGCTCGACCGCCGCCGCCCGGATCTCGTCGGTGACCCGGTCGAGGTTCGCCCAGGCCCGGCGCTGGATCTCGGCGGCACCCAGCTCGGTGTCGAGCGCATGCCACAGGCGCGCCTCCCAGCGCCGCCGGCCCAGCCGGGGGTCGCGACCCGGGCCGGCGTCGGCCGCCAGCCCGGCGCGCAGCCAGGCGACGAACTCGTCGAGCGCGGCCAGTGCCGCGGTGGCGGCCGGCTCGATCCGTTCGATGCCGGCGGGAGCCTGCGCGAGCAGCGCGGGTATCTCGTCGCGGATCAGCGCCGCCACACCGGTGAACTGCCCGACCGCCGTTTCGGCGTGCACCCGGGGCATGTCCCGCAAGGTCGCGCGCGCGGTCGCCAGCGCATCCGGTACGGCGGCGAGGCGGCCGGCGAGGGCGGTCAACCGCACCTCCACCGGCGCGTACGGGCGGGACAGCAGGGCGTGCAGCAGTGGACCGGGGTTGTGCACGAGCGGGTCCCACTCATGCCCCCGGATCTCGGTCAGCTCGAACAGCTCCTGGTCGACCAAAGCGGAGAGCAGGGCGTGGTCGACGCGCTCCTCGACGTCGAGGTCGTCGGGGTCGATCTCGACGAGCGCGCTCGCCGCGTCGACAAGCATCGCCCGGTCCGCCGCGACCGCGTCGGCCGAGAAGTCCGGCAGCCGATCGTCGACCCGATGGTCTCCCGCCGTTCCGGCGAGCCCCGGACGGCTCCCCAGCAACGCCTCGACAACCCGCTCCCCCACCACCTGAAACCGCTCCACCCTCCGACCCTAACCATCCCCACCCGAGCCCGCCCGCCGGCGCTCCCCCCACCCCCACCCCCGACCCCACCCCGCGTTGATCATGAGGTTAGCGGCACGAAATCTCGGATTCGGTGCCGCTAACCTCATGATCAACGCGGCTGGGTGGGGGTGGGTGGGGAGGGAGGATGAGGGCTGGATTCGGTGGTGCGGATGGATTGGGCGTGGGTGAGGGCGGTGCGGCGGAGGGCGGCTTCGGGGTCGAGTTCGGTGGCGTGGGCCTGGGCGACGAGGGCGAGCAACCGGGCACCGAGGATGGCCTCGGGGTCGGTTTGGGCCTCCGGTGAGGGCAGGGGCGGGGAGATGCCGACGCGGGCGGCCCGCTCCAGGATCTTCGCTGCCAGGGCGAGCGCCGGCTGGCTCAACGCGATGCCGTCGAGTACCGAGTCACGGGCCTTCTCCACCCGCTTGATCCGCTCCCAGTTGGCGGTGATCTCCTCCAGGGTGCCCGCCTCGGCACCGGCGAAGACGTGCGGGTTGCGCCGGATCATCTTGTCCACCAGCGCACCGGCCACGTCGTCGATGCTCCAACGTTCGTCCTCGGGCAACTCCTCGGCCAGCCGAGCGTGCAGCACCACCTGGAGCAGCACGTCGCCCAGCTCCTCGCGCAGCGCGTCGGTGTCCCCCGCGCTGATCGCGTCGTACGCCTCGTAGCTCTCCTCCAGCAGGAACCCGGCCAGGCTACGGTGGGTCTGCGCCCGCTTCCACGGATCACCGCCGGGCGAGAGCAGCCGGTCGAACACCGCCACCGCGTCCAGCAGCCGCGCGCCCGGTGGATCCCAGGAGCCGTACATCAGCTCCAGCTCCGCCAGCCCCGGCTCGCGGGCCAGGCGCAGCCCCAACTCCCGGGCCAGCGACTCGTCCCCGGCCGGGCCGGCCAGCCAGACCACCGTGTCCTGCGCCGCCGCCGCGTCCAGCAACGCCGGCACCGGCGGTCCGTCGAGCACCCGCACCTCGGCGCCCGTCGACCGCAGCGCCGTGGTCAGCTCGCTCTCCTCGGCGGCCAGCACCGGAGCCGCGCGTACCACGTCCCAGGCGGCTGCTGTCAACAGCCCGGCCGGCAACCGGGGCGAGGTCACCAGCAGGACGATCCGGGGCATGCTCAGCCGTCGGTCGGCACGGCCGGCTCGGGCCGTGGCCTCGGGGTGGAGACGTCGTTGACCGCGTCGGAGGCCGGCTCGCCGAGCGGCACGCCCACCGCGATGGCCTGCCCGGTGAAGCTCAGCACCGGGAACACCAGCGGCCGGTACCGGGGGTTGACCGTCACGTCGTACGTCTCGACCGCCTCCCGCAGCGAGTTGCGGCTGGCCAGCGCCTGGCGTAGCTGGTCGCCGTCGAGCTGGGCGGCGGCCTGCTCGACGGTCACCTCGGGCGGCACCGCGCCGGCACGCTTGCCCGCCTCGACCAGGTCGATCAGCTCCTGCTCGGTCGGGGCCACCGGAGCGCCGATCGGGATCCCGGACAGGCAGGTGTACAGCTCGGCGACCTGCCGCACGTACCCCGTCTCCGGGCTCAGACCGATGCCCTGCGCCACCTGCGCGGGGTCGACCTGGCTCTGCGAACGGTAGCCCTCGTCGGCGGAGATCCGCTCGCAGACCTCGCTGAGCACCAGGGTGCTCACCACCTGACCGCGCCCGGGCAACTGAGGCTCCTGGCCGGGCAACTGCGGCTGCTCGCCGGGCGGCACCTCAGCCCCCTCGGTCGGGGTCGGGTTCTTCGCCTGAGCGTCCTCGATGACCTCGGTGACCGCGTCCTCGGTGACCCGCTGGTCACCGACGTACGCGGCGACACCGGGCTCGGAACGGCAACCGGCGAGGGCTACGAGGCCGACCGCCACGCTGGCGACGGCGACAAGACGGCGAGCACGCATGCCCGTCACTCTCTCATGCCCCCTAACCACCGGTGACACCGGCGGGTACGCCGAGCACGTCGGAGAGGAGCTGGGCGCACCAGTCCAACAGGGACTGGTCGCGCAGCGGCTCGCCACCCACCCGGCGGGTCATCGGGCGGGGAACGCTCACCTGGTCGAGGGCCGCCTTGTAGACCGAGTCGGGGTGGTAGCGCTTGAGTCGCAACTGCTTGGAGTCCGGCAGCGGCAGCGGACCGAAGCGGAGGTGCCGGCCCTGGAGGCTGACGTCGGTGAGGCCGTAGGACCGGGCCAGCAGCCGGAACCGGGCCACCGCGATCAGGTTCTGCACCGGCGCGGGCGGCTCGCCGTACCGGTCGGTCATCTCGGCGGCCACCTCGCGCAACCGCTCCTCGTCGCGCGCCTCGGCGAGCTTGCGGTACATCTCCAGGCGCAGCCGCTCCACCCCCACGTAGTCGTGGGGCAGGTGCGCGTCCACCGGGAGGTCGATCTTCATGTCGGTATCCTCCTCCGGGCGCTCGCCCTTGAACGCCTGCACCGCCTCACCGACCATCCGCACGTACAGGTCGAACCCGACGCCCTCGATGTGCCCGGACTGCTCGCCGCCGAGCAGGTTGCCGGCGCCCCGGATCTCCAGGTCCTTCATGGCCACGTACATACCGGCGCCCAGCTCGGTGTGCTGGGCGATGGTGGCCAGCCGCTCGTGTGCGTGCTCGGTGAGCGGCTTGTCCGGCGGATACAGGAAGTACGCGTACGCCCGCTCCCGGCCCCGGCCGACCCGACCCCGGATCTGGTGCAGCTGAGCCAGGCCGAGCAGGTCGGCCCGCTCCACGATCAGCGTGTTGGCGTTCGGGATGTCGATGCCGGACTCCACGATGGTGGTGCAGACCAGGACGTCGTACTCCTTCTCCCAGAAGCCGACCATCACCTTCTCCAGGGCGTCCTCGCCCATCTGCCCGTGTGCCACCGCGACCCGCGCCTCGGGCACCAGCTCCCGCAGCCGGCGGGCGGTCCGCTCGATCGACTCGACCCGGTTGTGCAGGTAGAAGACCTGACCGTCGCGGAGCAGCTCACGGTGGATCGCGGCGGCCACCTGCCGGTCGTCCTGCGCACCGACGGCGGTGAGCACCGGATGCCGCTCCTCCGGTGGGGTGGCGATGGTGGACATCTCGCGGATGCCGGTGATCGCCATCTCCAGGGTGCGCGGGATCGGGGTGGCCGACATGCTCAGCACGTCGACCGCCGCCCGCATCGACTTGAGGTGCTCCTTGTGCTCGACGCCGAAGCGCTGCTCCTCGTCGACGATGACCAGCCCGAGCGACTTGAACCGGGTGGCCGCCGCCAGTAGCCGGTGGGTGCCGATGACGACGTCGGCGGTCCCGTCGGCGACCATGGCGAGGGTCTGCTCGGCCTCCTTCGGCGTCTGGAAGCGGGAGAGCTGCCGGATGGTCACCGGGAACTGGCTCATCCGCTCGGCGAAGGTGTTGTAGTGCTGCTGCACCAGCAGGGTGGTCGGCACCAGCACGGCGACCTGCCTGCCGTCCTGCACCGCCTTGAACGCCGCGCGTACCGCGATCTCGGTCTTGCCGTAGCCGACGTCGCCGCAGATCAGCCGGTCCATCGGGATGCTCTGCTCCATGTCCCGCTTGACCTCTTCGATGGCGGCGAGCTGGTCGGGCGTCTCCTGCCAGGGGAAGGCGTCCTCCAACTCCCGCTGCCACGGGGTGTCCGGCCCGAAGTTGTGCCCCTTGGACGCCTTGCGTGCGGCGTAGAGCTGGATCAGCTGGGCGGCGATCTCGCGGACCGCCTTGCGGGCGCGGGCCTTGGACTTCTGCCAGTCCGAGCCGCCCATCTTGTGCAGGGTGGGCTGCTCGCCGCCGACGTAGCGGCTCAACTGGTCGAGCTGGTCGGTGGGGACGAAGAGGCGGTCGCCGGGCTGGCCGCGCTTACTCGGGGCGTACTCGATGACGAGGTACTCCCGGGAGGCGCCGTTGACGGTGCGCTGCACCAGTTCGACGTACCGGCCGATGCCGTGCTGCTCGTGCACCACGTGGTCACCGGCGCGCAGCTCCAACGGGTCGATGGTGTTGCGTCGCCGGCTCGGCATCTTTCGCATGTCACGGGTGGACACGCCCCGACCGCCGGTCACGTCGCTGCCGGTGAGCAGCACGAACCGGGCCGCCTCGTCGACGAAGCCACCGGTCAGGCTGCCGCAGGTGACCAGCAGCTCACCCGGGACGGGCGCGGCCGGCACCTCCTCGGTCAGCCGGGCGCCGAGACCGCCGTCGCGAAGCACCTCGACCGCCCGCTGGGCGGGGCCGTGCCCCTCGAAGACCAGCGCGATCGACCAGCCTTCGCCGGCCCACCGCTTCAGGTCGTCGACCACCCGGGTGGTCTCCCCGTGGTAGAGCGGTGCGGGCTGGGCGGTCAGCGCCACCGCGATGGCGTCGTCGGGAGTGACGTCGACCGCCGCCGGCTCGTCCTCCCACGGCTCTCGGGTCGCCGCGACGCCCGGCTCGGCCAGACCGAACGGGGACAGCGTCCACCAGGGCTGGCGCAGGGTCGCGGCGTGCGCGCGTACGTCGGCGAGGGTGTGGAAGGCGGCGGCGCCCAGGTCGACCGGGGCCTGGCCACCGACGGCGGCCGCGGCCCAGCTGGCCTGAAGGAACTCCTCCGAGGTACGCACCAGGTCGTGCGCCCGGGTGCGGATCCGCTCCGGGTCGCAGAGCAGTACGTGGGTGCCGGCTGGCATGCAGTCCAGCAGCAGCTCCATCGAGTCGTTGCCGATCAGCGCGGGGGCCAGGGACTCCATGCCCTCCACCGGCACCCCGCCGGCCAGCTTGTCCAGGATCTCGGCCAGCTCCGGGTGCTGCTGCGCGAGGGCGGCGGCCCGCTCCCGGATCTCGGGGGTGAGCAGCAGTTCCCGGCAGGGCGGGGCCCAGAGCTGGGGAATCTGCTCGATGGTGCGCTGGTCGGCGACGGCGAAGGTGCGGATCTCCTCCACCTCGTCGCCCCAGAACTCGACCCGGGACGGGTGCTCGTCGGTGGGCGGGAAGACGTCGAGGATGCCGCCGCGCACGGCGAACTCGCCCCGCTTGGTGACCAGGTCGACGCGGGCGTACGCCATGTCGGTCAGCCGGCGGGCGATCTGCTCCAGGTCGGCCTCGTCACCGGCGGCCAACCGGACCGGTTCCAGATCGCCGAGCCCCTTGAGCTGGGGTTGCAGCACCGAGCGGACGGGGGCCACCACCACCCGCAGCGGGCCGGTGCGCCCGTGCGCGCCCGCCGAAGCCGGATGCGCGAGCCGACGTAGCACGGCCAGCCGTCGGCCGACGGTGTCGGAGCGTGGCGAGAGCCGCTCGTGCGGCAGCGTCTCCCAGCTCGGGAAGATCGCCACCTGCTCGGGCGGCAGCAGGCTGCCCAGCGCGGCGACGAGGTCCTCGGCCTCGCGGCTGGTGGCGGTGACCGCCAGCACCGCCCGCCCCGCACCACCGGCAGTCGCGCCGGTGCGCTGGCCGTCGGTGCCGGGGCCGCCGGTGCGCTGGCCGTCGGTGCGC
>NZ_JBXUOW010000114.1:0-9497 GCF_057196645.1 Micromonospora sp. ATLC16 | reverse complement strand
CGCCGGGGGTGCCGTGGTCGGGTGAGCCCGGCCGGCCCACCGGATCCGGGCCGGCGGGGCCCGGCCACGCGCCGGCCCCGCATCTGCCGGCTGGGGCCCTGACCACAGCCACTCCGGCGGCCACCCGGGTCGCCCACCGCTTCGTCGCCACCTGCCTGGAGGTGTTCAACGGCTTCCGGCCGCCGATGCAGCTACGGCGTCAGCTCGACCCGGCTCGGGTCGCCGTGCTGCTGCCCGAGCTGGCCCGCGCCACCGCGCACGGGGCACCGGCCCGACGGCGCTCGGCGCGACCCGGGGTGCGGCTGCGTCGACTGCGTGTCTGCGAGCCTCGTCCCAGCGCCATCGAGGCCGCCGCCGTACTCACCGGCGCCGGTGGTCGTAGCTGGGCGATGGCGCTGCGCCTGGAGCAGCGGCGCGGCACCTGGCTCTGCACCGACCTGCGGGTCCTCTGACCGACCGCCGCGGACGGGAGCCCGGACGAGATCGCGCCCGGATCCCGGGGCGAGTGGCCGGGTTCGCGGTGCGAGGCCACTCAGCGCAGGATCGGGCGCGATCTTTCGGAGTCGGCGGGATCAGCCGGCCGAGGTGCCGCCGGGCGCACCGTGGCAGCGCTTGTATTTGCGACCCGAGCCGCAGGGGCACGGCGCATTGCGGGACGGTCCGTTGCTGGCGGTCGCCTGCCCCGATGCAGGCTGCTGGCGGGAGTTGCCGGCCGGAACCGCCGGACCGCGCAGGCCGCCGGCCGGACGCTGCGGCGCGGTCGGTGCCGTGCGCCCCGGTGCCGCCGGGGCGGCCTGGTCCGGACGGCCGATACCGAGTGCGGGAGCCCGCTGCTCCTCACGCTGCACGGCGACGCCGCCGGCGCCGGCCTCACCGTCGATGGTCGGCGCGGAGTACTGAAGCCCCTGCTGGTGCGGCGCACGCCCCAGGCCCTTGGCCCGGATCTCCACCGGCTTGTCCAGCAGCTGGACCTCCTCGGCCTCCGGCTCCGGCTCGTTGACCTGCACCTCAAGGTTGTAGAGGAAGCCGACCGTCTCCTCCTTGATGCCTTCCATCATGGTGGCGAACATGTCGAAGCCCTCACGCTGGTACTCCACCACGGGGTCGCGCTGGGCGTACGCCCGCAGCGAGATGCCCTCCTGGAGGTAGTCCATCTCGTAGAGGTGCTCACGCCACTTGCGGTCGATGACCTGGAGCAGCACCATCCGCTCCAGCTGCCGGGCGCCCTCGGTGCCGAGCTGCTCCTCACGCCGGTCGTACGCGGCGTTCGCGTCCTCCTTGAGCCGGGCGAGCAGGAAGTCGGCGTCGATGCTGGCCCGCGACCCACCGGCCTCCTCCTCCAGCTCCTCGATGGTGATACCCACCGGGTAGAGCTGCTTGAGGCTGGACCACAACTGCTCAAGATCCCAGTCCTCGGCGTAGCCGTCCGAGGTGGCCCCCCGCACGTACGCCTCGATGGTGTCGTCGATCATGTTGCGTACCTGATCGGACAGATCTTCGCCGTTGAGTACGCGCAGCCGCTCGGCGTAGACCACCTGGCGCTGCTTGTTCATGACCTCGTCGTACTTGAGGACGTTCTTGCGGATCTCGGCGTTCTGCCCCTCGATCTGGGCCTGGGCGCTCTTGATCTGGCGGGTGACCATCTTCGACTCGATGGGCACGTCCTCCGGGATGTTGAAGCGGTCCATGACCGCCTCCACCGCACCGGAACGGAACCGCTTCATCAGCTCGTCCTGCAAGGACAGGTAGAACCGCGACTCGCCCGGGTCGCCCTGGCGGCCGGACCGGCCACGCAGCTGGTTGTCGATCCGCCGGGACTCGTGTCGTTCCGTGCCCAGCACGTACAGCCCACCGGCGGCGGCGACCTCCTCGGCCTCCGCGTCGCAGGCCTGCTTCCACTGCGGCAGGACCTCTTCGAGGGCCTTGTCGTACTCCTCGGCGTTCTCCAGCGGGTCCAGCCCACGCTGGCGCAGTTCGTTGGCGGCGAGGAACTCGGGGTTGCCGCCGAGCAGGATGTCGGTGCCCCGGCCGGCCATGTTGGTGGCCACCGTGACCGCGCCCTTGCGGCCGGCCTGGGCGACGATCTCCGCCTCGCGGGCGTGGAACTTCGCGTTCAGCACCGAGTGCGGGATGCCCCGGCGGGTCAGCAGCCGGGCCAGGATCTCGGAATTCTCCACCGAGACCGTGCCGACGAGCACCGGCTGACCTGCCTGGTGCCGCTCGGCGATGTCCTCGATCACCGCGTTGAACTTGGCCTGCTCGGTCTTGTAGATGACGTCGGCCCGGTCCTCGCGGATCATCGGCCGGTGGGTCGGGATGGTCACCACGCCGACCTTGTAGACCTTGTTGAACTCGCCCGCCTCGGTCTGCGCCGTACCGGTCATGCCGGCGAGCTTCTCGTAGAGGCGGAAGTAGTTCTGCAGGGTGATGGTGGCCAGGGTCTGGTTCTCCTGCTTGATCTCCACCCCCTCCTTGGCCTCGATCGCCTGGTGCATGCCCTCGTTGTAGCGGCGACCGTGCAGGATGCGGCCGGTGAACTCGTCGACGATCAGGACCTCGCCCTCGCTGACGATGTAGTCCTTGTCGCGCTTGTACAGCTCCTTGGCCTTGATCGCGTTGTTGAGGTAACCGACCAGCGGAGTGTTCACCGACTCGTAGAGGTTGTCGATGCCGAGCCGGTCCTCGACCTTCGCCACGCCGCGCTCGGTGACCGCGATGGTGCGCTTGGCGTAGTCGACCTCGTAGTCACCCGCGCCGTCCTTGCCCGACTGGAGACGGGCCACCACGGCGGCGAACTCGCCGTACCAGCGCGCGGAGTGCTCGGCCGGGCCGGAGATGATCAGCGGGGTCCGGGCCTCGTCGATCAGGATGGAGTCGACCTCGTCGACCACGGCGAAGTTGTGGCCGCGCTGGACCAGCTCGTCCTTCGACCAGGCCATGTTGTCGCGCAGGTAGTCGAAACCGAACTCGTTGTTCGTGCCGTAGGTGATGTCGCACTCGTACGCCGCGCGGTGCTCGGTCGCCGGCCGGTTGGGCAGCACCACACCGACGGTCAGACCGAGGAACTCGTGCACCCGCCCCATCCAGGCGGCGTCCCGCTGGGCCAGGTAGTCGTTGACCGTGACCACGTGCACGCCCTTGCCGGACAGTGCGTTGAGATAGACCGGCATCACCGAGGTCAGGGTCTTGCCCTCACCGGTCTTCATCTCGGCGATGTTGCCGAAGTGCAACGCCGTGCCGCCCATCACCTGCACGTCGTACGGCCGCTGGCCGAGCACCCGGGCCGCCGCCTCCCGGCAGACCGCGAACGCCTCGGGCAGCAGGTCGTCCAGGGTCTCGCCGTCGGCGAGACGTTCCCTGAACTGCTCGGTCATGTCCCGCAGCTCATCATCGGTGAGGTTGACGTAGTCGTCCTCGATCGAGTTGACGGCGGCGGCGATCGCCTTGAGGCGGCGCACCATGCGCCCCTCGCCCGCACGGAGGACCTTTTCCAGAATCGACACGGATCAACGCTCCCCTAGACAGTCTCGAACCATCGTAGGCGTTCCATCCGGCCGATGGTCACTGGTGGCGGTGGCCGGCCGCCGCGAAACCGACATAACACTCCCCGCTCCCGTCCGCGTCCCGGTTATCCGGTTACGCCGTGCGCGAACGATCCGGCACGATGGCCCGGTGGAGCCCGTGGAGATCACCGAAGACGGCCTGCTGCTGCGGCGGTGGCGAGCGACCGACGCCGACGCCGTCTACCGCGCCTGCCAGGATCCGGACATCCAGCGCTGGACCACCGTACCTCGCCCGTACCGGCACGAACACGCGCAGAGCTTCGTCGCGGACCGAACCCGCCGGTGGGAACTCGGCACCGCGGCGGCCTTCGCGGTCTGCGACGCCGTCAGCGGCGAGGTGCTCGGTGCCTGCGGACTGAACACCATCGACCGCAACCACGAACTCAGCGAGATCGGATACTGGACCGCGCCGTGGGCGCGTGGTCGGCGGGTCGCCGTCCGGGCCGTACGAGCCGTCGCCCGGTGGTCGTTCGACGAGCTGAAGCTGCGCCGGCTGCTCTGGAGTGCCCAGGTGGGCAACCACGCCTCCCGGCTGGTCGCCCTGCGCTCCGGCGTCCGGATCGAGGGACGGCTACGGGCCGCCGACCCCGCCGGCGGCGCCCACGAGTGGTTCGGCACGTTGCTGCCCGGTGACGTACCGGCACCCGGCGAGGTCGGCCCGGCCGGTCCGGGCACCCTGGACGCGCGACGCGCGGTCGTCTTCGGCCGGCCGCAACCGACCCTGTTCGCCACTGCCGGCACAGGCGAGCTGAGCCTGCGCCCGATGGAGGAACGCGACCACGACGCGATCGTCACCACCTGCCGGGATCCGGAGACGCTGCGCTGGACGACCGTGCCGGAGGGCTACACGCGGGCGGACTCCGAAGATTTCCTACGGTTCGTGCGAGCCACCTGGGCCGCCGGCACCAGCGCCAACTTCGTCTTCACCGATGCCACGGACCGGTACGCCGGCTCCATCGACCTCCGGCTGTCGGCCACCGACCCGCTGCTGGCCGACGTGGGCTTCATGACCGCGCCGCACGCACGGGGGCGGGGCTACCAACCGGCGGCGTTGGCGGCCCTCTGCACCTGGGGCTTCACCACCCTGGGGCTGGCCCGGATCGAATGGCGGGCCAACGTCGGTAACGTCGCCTCCCGGCGGGCCGCCGAGAAGGCCGGTTTCGCGGTGGAGGGCACCGCCCGTGGGGGCCTCAACCACCGTGGCACCCGGGTCGACGTCTGGGTCGGTGCACTGCTCGCGGAGGATCTGTCATGAACGAACCTCAGGGCAGCGAGCAGCGCATCGAGGCGCACGGCGTGCGGCTACGGCCGTTCCGCCTCGACGACGTCGAGGACGTCGCGGCCGGCTGCGCCGATCCGCTCACCCGGCGTTTTCTCGACAGCCTGCCCGACCCGTACACCGAGGCCGATGCGCGCTGGTGGATCACCCAGGGCGCGCCGGCCGCCTTCGCCAGCGGTGGGGCCGCGTACGCCGTGGCCGACCCGGCGACCGACCGGCTGCTCGGCGCCGTGGGCCTGAGCCACCCGGTGCCGCAGCGGGGCCAGGCGGAGATCGGCTACTGGGTGGCACCGTGGGCGCGCGGCCGAGGGGTGGCCACCGCCGCCACCCGCGCCCTGTCCGAGCACGCCTTCGCCGGCGGCACCGCCCGGTTGGAACTGCTCACCCGGGTGGAGAACACGGCCAGCCAGCGGGTCGCGCTGGCCGCCGGGTTCCGGCCCGAGGGGGTACGCCGGTCCGCGACACCGGTCCGGGGCGGGGACCGGCGGGACCTGACGGTGTGGGTACGGCTCGTCGACGACCCGCCCGGCCCGTCGCCGTGCCCGCTGCCGGACCTGCCCGACGGCCGACTCGTCGACGGGGTGGTCGTGCTGCGTCGGCTCGGACCGGACGACACCGAGCAGGCGTACCGCCTGCACAGCGATCCGGAGGTGGCGGCCAGCCGGGTGCCCCCGGGGGCGCCGACCTGGGACGAGATCAAGCGACGCTGCCAGGGTGCGGAGAGTCAGTGACTGGTCGGCACCGCCGCGGCCATGACCATCCTCGACGCCGTCTCCGGGGAATTCGTCGGCAGCTGCATGCTCCTCCCCGATGAGCCCGCCAGCGACCAGGCGATGCTTGGCTACAGCCTGCTGCCCCGGTGGCGCGGACACGGCTACGCCACCCGGGCCGTACGACTGCTCACCCGGTGGGGGTTCGACCACGTCGGCCTGTCCCGGTTGTGGGCCGGCACCCTGCCGGAGAATGCCGCCTCCCAGCGGGTGCTGGAGAAGGCCGGCTTCCGGCGGGAGGGGCTGCTGCGCGGCCGGCTGCCCGGCGCGGCCGGCAGCCGGGCCGACTCGACGATCTACGGTCTGCTACCTACGGATCCGGTGGCCTGACGGCGGCCGGCGGCGCCGGCGGCCCAGGTACGGTGCCGGGACGGCGGCCCGGGTCGGGTGGGTACCGACCCGGGCCGCCGTCACGGTCAGATGTCCAGCGAGATGATGCCGTAGTCGTAGGCGTGCCGCCGGTAGACCACACTCGGGCGGCCGGATTCCTTGTCCTGGAAGAGATAGAAGTCGTGGCCCACCAGTTCCATCTGGAACAGGGCGTCGTCGATGGTCATCGGCTCGGCGGGATGCACCTTCTCCCGGGCGATGTGCCACGGCTGATCGTCGGCGTACTCCTCCTCGGGCCGTTCGGCCAGCGCGGTGGCGGTGCCGGTCTCCACGGCGGCGCTGCTGCTGGTCTCCGCGGGGGCGGACAGCGCGGGGAGGTCGGTCACCGGCAGGCCGGCGGTCGCAGCGGCGACCGACAGCGGGGCGTGCCGGCCTCGGTGTACCCGACGCCGGTCGGCCGCGCGGCGCAGCCGGGAGTCGAGCTTGGCGATCGCCGAGTCCAAAGCGCTGTAGAAGTCGCTGGTGCAGGCCTCGGCCCGGATCACCGGGCCACGGGAATAGCAGGTGATCTCCACCCGCTGGCAATGATCGGCCTGGCGCGGATTGCGCTCGTGGAACAGTTCGACATCGACACGAATGAGCTTGTGGTCGTAGCGTTCGATCTTCGCAAGCTTGTCTGCTACGTGCACCCGGTAATGGTCCGGCACTTCGACGTTACGGCCCTTGACCACGATGTCCACGTGACCTCCCTCGTTCGGACGGTCTTCGATCCGGAACTCCGGTCGTGCCCGGGGACGGCCCCATTCGGCGCCGACCGGTCAGTGCGGCTACGCCTCCTCTCACCGCCGGGGGTGGTGGGATGGCCTTCCTACCCCCAACAGCCAAACGCTAACTCCTGTTTGCCCACCAGTCACCCCCGGTCGCCAAGACCGCCCGGAGAATTTCCACACCTCATACACGAAGGGGTGAAACGGAAACACGATCAGTCACTGTTGGTGCCTTTTCCGGGTCGCGGCAAGCACCGCCGCCCCGTACGGCGACAGACCGCGCACGGTCAGCACCCGACTGACCGCCGCGAGGGTCACCCCGGTGGTGACGATGTCGTCCAGCAGGACCACCCGCGCCCCCGCAATGGCCGGACCGCGGCCCGAACGGGCGCGAAAGGCGGCCGTGGCCGCCGCCGCCCGACCGGCGCTGTCCAGCGTCACCGAGTCCGGTCGGGGCGCGGCACGTACCGCGTTGTGCACCCGCACCGGCCAGCCCGCCGCCCGCAACCGACGGGCGCAGTGCCGGGTCAGCCGGGCCAGGTGATCCCCGTAGCGGGCCCGGGCCGCCGCCGCGGTGTCCGGCACCGGCACCAGCAGCACCGGCCCCACCGGACCGACCGCCGCAGCGACGACCTCGGCGAGCAGCGCGCCGAGTGGCCGGGCCAGACCATGCCGGCTGTGTTCCTTGTACGCCAACAGCGTCTCCCGCAGCGGCCCGCCGTACTCGCCAAGGGCGTGACAGGGCGGTAGACCGGGCGGGGCCGGAACAGGTCGCACCGGACCGGGGCGCAGCGCCCGCAGCGCGGTGACGCAGTCCGGGCAGACCCCGTGCCGCAGCCCCGGGCGGCGTTCCCGGCAGCCGGCGCAGTCGGTGGGCAGCACCAGGTCGGCCAGGTCCGCCCAGAGCCCGCCCGTCACGGCCTGCTCAGTAGAGAAAGACGGGGGCGGTGGGGTTGCCCGGACGTACCCCCGCCGGCGGCGGTGTCACGTCCTGGACCTGGTCGCGGTTGATCCGGTCGAACGGATTGCTGCGGTACGCCACCCCGTTCGCCTCGTACATGAACGAGCCGGCCAGCGGGGACCGCTCGGCGGTGGCCGGGTACGCGGCGAGGTGGTCGACCTGGCTGCCGGTGTCCTCCCGCAGCGGGGTCTCCAGGGCGCCGTCGACGGTCACGTCGTAGATCGACGGTCGGCCCGCCGAGCCGGCCACCAGCAATCGGTTCGCCGCCGACCAGTCCACTGCGGTGGCGTCGGTCAGCGAGCTGACCAGCCGTCGGGCCGGTCCCACGGTGGGCACCCCGCCCTCCCAGTTGATCGCGGCGACGTGCAGCGTGCCGTCGACGATCAGCGCCAGCCGGTGCCCGTCCAGGGCGGGCGCCACCGCGGTCACTCGGCCCGGCAGGCTGAGCTGCACCTGCCGCGTCGCCGCCTGGCCGTCGAAGCGGTAGAGCCGGCCGTCGGCGACCACCAGGCCGGCCGGGCGGGCACCGTCGCTGCGGATCCAGACCGGGCGGCTCATCTCGGCGTACCTGCTGGGGCCGGTGGTGAGGGTTTCCACCACGCCACTGCTCCGCCCGACGGCCAGCCGCTGCCGGCCGTCCTCACCGGCCACCACGACGGCGACCAGGACGTCCGCGTTGACGCGACGCAGCCCGGCCGAGACGATGTCGTGGTTGACCTCGGGCGCCAGCGGTACCGAGCCGGCGGCCTCGCCGGCCACCGTCAGCGAGTGGATCGCCCCTTCGTAGACGCAGTATCGCCGGGCGTTGACCTCGATCAGGTCCAGCGAATTCAGCCTGCGCTGCTCCGCGAGGTCGATCACCTTGCGGGACTGGTTGAGGATCTTCACCTCGACGGTGCCGTGCAACTCCCGCAGGGACCACGCCAACTGGGTAGCGAACTGCTCCAGCCGGCGCTCGTCAGCGCCCGGCATGTCGAGGTTGACCTCCCACCGGCCGTCCGAACCGGTGGCATTGTTGATCATCTCGGTGCGGTCGGGCAGACCGGAGACGCCGATCCGCAGCCAGTCCGACGGGCCGGCGGTCAACCACCGGACGACCTCGCTCACCCGCCGCTGCGACGGTACCGCCGAGGACAGGTATCGCTGGTCGGGCACGAGCTGGGTGCGATCGGAGTTCCAGAAGTAGATCGCCTCCGCCTGGTAGTACCGGCGCAGCGCGTCGTCGCTGAGCAGCAGCACATTCGGCGGGTCGCTGACGTAGTAGCCGGCATCGTCCTCACCGGCCGGGCCGGCACTTATCAGCCGGAACTCGTACGTCGACTCGGTGGCCACCGGCGGCACCAGCGTTCCGTTGGCCCGCAGCAGCCCGACCTGCTGCACGCTGATGGTGACCTTCATGCTGTCCACGTCCGGCTCGATCACCGGGTCGTCGGTGAGCCGCACCACCGACAGCGCCACCTCGCTGCCCTGCTTGTTCGGCAGCCCGCTGCGGTCTGCGGTCGCGATGAACCGCTTCACCCGCTCGTACGCCCGGTCGGGCTCGCCGGCCGCGGCGGCCAGGAAGTTGCGCACGAACGCCTCGGCGTCGCTGCCGCTGGCCTCCCGCGTCGGCGGCTCGGTACCGCGTCCCAGCGACCAGTTCGTCTCCGCGGCCGGCCCCCGCTGCTCGATCTGCACCTCGCTGCGGTCGGGAATCCCGCAGCCGGCGGCGACGCCCAGCACCAGCACGCCGCCGATGGCCCCGGTCAGCAACCGTCGCCTCAAGAGCCCACCTCCGCGCGCGGCTGTCCGGCCGCCGGCACCGCGTCCGGGGCCGGGCCGACGGCG
>NZ_JBXUOW010000113.1:0-9666 GCF_057196645.1 Micromonospora sp. ATLC16 | reverse complement strand
GCGCCGGCTTGCTCGCCGCCCGCCGCGGGCCGGCCCGCGCCACCGCCGGACTGCTCGGCCCGGCCGGGCTGACCTGGCGGCTGCACCGTGGCGCGTTGACCGGCTGGGTGGTCGCGGTGGCGGTGTTCGGCCTCGCCATGGGGCTGGCCGGCAACGAGGTCGACGACATGATCGCCGACAACCCGGCCGCCGCCGAGGCGATCGCCCAACTCGGCGGCGGTGCCGAACTGGTCGACGCCTTCCTGGCGGCGATGCTCGGCCTGTTCGCCCTGACCATCGGGGCGTACGTGGTGCAGGCCCTGCTGCGGGTACGCGGCGACGAGTCCGACGGCATCCTCGAACCGCTGCTCGCCACCGCCGTCAGCCGCTACCGGTGGTTGGGCACGCAGGTGGCCGGCGCGGTGCTCGGTGCGCTGGCGCTGATGCTGCTGGCCGGTGCCACCACCGGCCTCGGGTACGGGCTGGCGGTCGGTGACCCGGTCGGCTGGACGGTCGAGTTGACCGGAGCCGCGCTGCTACGGCTGCCGGCCCTGCTCGTCGTCGCCGGGGTGGTGACCGCCCTGTTCGGCACGCTGCCGCGCTGGTCGGTGGCGTCGAGCTGGGCGGTGCTCATCGTGTTCCTGCTGCTCGGGCAGTTGGGCGCCGCGCTGGACCTGCCGCAGGCGGTGCTGAACCTCTCGCCCTACACCCACGTGCCGTCCGCCCCCGCCGTCGACGTCACCGTCCTGCCCCTGGTGGTCCTCACCGCCGTAGCCGCCGTACTGCTCGCCCTCGGCCTCACCACCTTCCGCCGCCGCGACACCCCCACCTGAGCCCACCTGATCCGTCTTGATCGTTTGCAGCCGAGTGACTCGACACGCCGCTGCCATGGTCAGTGCTCGGGGTGCCGGTCAGCGCCGAGCACGCCGGGTTCCACGGAGGACACGATGTGCGGCGGGGCCGCCAGGCGGTGCCAGCGCAGTTGCGTGATGGCGTCGAGGACGTCACGCGCAGCGGCTGCCGTGGCACAGTCCGCCGTGCGGCAGATCGGGCAGGTGCCTTCCGACGACTCATGATCTCGGAGGGTTCGGCGAGCCGTGAGGGCGAGCCGGTTGAGAATCTGGGCCAGGGACAGCAGCGGCGCGGTCATGTTGCCGGCACTCCGAGGTCGGCCGCGAGTTGGACGATCGTCATCGGGGCGTGCCGGCTCTGGAGCACCCGGGCGAGCAGATCGCGGGCGGCGGGTCGGTGCCGCACCTCGGCGGGTGCGATGCTCTCGGCTTGCCGCAGGGTCCGTGCGGCGCTCGTGTGATCGTGGGCGTGCAGGTGCGCGCGGGCGGCGTCGATCAGGTGGGCGGCGCGATGCTCGACGGGTAGCCACCGCCAACCGTCGCGTCGGACCGTCCTTTGATGCCAGGCGACCGCCGCACCCGCGTCGCCCAACTCCAGTGCCGCCACCGTCCGCGCTGCGGTGACGGCGGTAGGCCCGAAGGCGGTGCGATGATGGTCATGACCGTCGCCCACCCGGTCGCCTAGGTCGGCGGCCTCGTCGAGCAGGTCGGCGGCGCCGCGCTCGTCACCGTCGCAGGCCGCCGCCAACGCGCCCTGCACGAGCAGCGTGCCGCACAGGGACAGCTGCCCCGACGGGCCACCGCCGAGGTCTGGCGGGGCGATCCGGTACGCGGCGGACCGCATGGTCGACACCGCCGCGCGCGTCTGCCCGGTGGCGCGCAACACCTGCCCGAGTTGCACTGCCGCCGTTGCGGCCAGCACCGCGTCGCCGGTGGCAAGCGTCATCGCCCGATCGGCGGCCAGCCAGGCCAGCTCGGTCTCACCGAGCTTCGTCAGCAGCGCTGCACCGATGCGGTATGCCTCCACCAGCGGTTCGCGCCCCGGTCCCGGCTCGCGGGCGTAACCACGTTGCGCCCCGCCGATCAGCCCGGGCAGCAGGTCGATCAACTGGGGGTACCGTGCGTGCTGGTAGGTGGTCCAGGCGTGAACCACGCTACGCGCCACCTGAGCTGCCGCCGGTATGTCGCGGCCCGGCACCCGCCGGCCCACCGCGATGTCGTACGCCGACAGTGCCGCCCGGATCCGCTCCACACCCGCCGCCCGCTCGCTGACGGCGGCGGGACGGACATCGCGGCCCAGCAGCACCGACTGATCGACCCGCAGCACAGCGGCGATCTCCGCGATCGTGGACACCTTGTCCAGCGACCGGGCACCGCGCTCGACCTTGTCGACCCAGCTCTTCGACTTGCCCAGCCGGTCGGCGAACAGTTGCTGCGACATCCGCCGTCGCCCCCGCCAGTACGCCACCCGCCGACCGATCGGCAACCCGTCACCCACGCCGCCACCGCCGATCCGGCACCGCCCGGGTCGTCTCCTCGACAGGTATCCGCTCCGCCTCGGCCTGCGCGAGCAACCGAAACCGCGCCGCTTCCCGCTCGGCCGCCTCGATCCGCTCGCCCTCACCGGGCGTGCCGGGCTTGTTCTGGCCGCTCATCCCCGACTCCTCCGCGATCAGAAGCGCCAGCAACTCTCTGCCGCTACCGTCTGACTACGCTAAGCAATCGAGCGTTCGAGTCTGGGGTACGCGGCGTACCCGGTGACGAGGCGTACCTAAAGGTCGGAGGCACCGATTCGACGTGCGAGGTCGACCGCCTCGGCGCGGATCGCCGCCGGTGCTTCGTGGCACAACCGGGTGACCATGTCCTGCGCCGCCGGCGAGTAGCGGACGGTTTCCGGTGACGTCGCCTCGGCTCGCACCAGTAGGTGCAGGGTCGCTTCTCTCGCGCCCTCCAGGTCGGCGGAGCGTGCCAGCTCCACGTAGTGCCGGCCTCGGCGCTCTGTCGACGGGATCGACGCCGGGTCGAGGGCGTGTGCGCGGCGCTGCGCCTCGTCCGGATCTCCGAGGTCCACTGCGCACATGACGGCGTACACGTCGATCAGGGGCCGCGACACGCGGGTCCGTAGGCCAACGAAGCCCTCGGGCAGCGCCCGGTCGACGATTGACCGAGCGGTGTCCCAATCCGACCACGCGCCCTGGTCGCCGGTCCGAGCGCGGGTGAGGGCCGTGCAGAGGTGCAGGTCGGCGAGCATCTCCGCCCATTCGGCACCGCCATCCGCCACGCGTGGTTCGATAAGCCCGCGCGCTTCCCGAAGCCGCTCCAGTGCTTCATCTCCGCGACCCACCGAGCGCAGCAGGTGCGCGGCATACCAACTCGCCTGTGCGATAGCCAGCGGGTAGTCCGCGTCCAGGGCGGCGGTCATCCCGCGATCGACTGTCAACCAGACCAACTCACGGTCGCCGTGCCATGCCAGATATGCCTGAGCGAGATGGTTAGCCTGTGCGAGCAGAGCGAGGCTCGCCCGTCGATCATCACCGGAATGCAGCCGAGCCGCCCGCTGGGTGGCATTTAGCAGGCCGGGCAGGATTTCCCCCGCCGCCGTGCGCTGGTGTCGAGACGTGTGCCAGGTCTGCCATGCGGAGTCAACCGCACCACGGAGATACTCAGTGCTCTCCGGCTCGCCGTCGAGGACAATGTGCCAGGCGGTCAACGCACGACGGACCTCGTGCACTGCGGGATGACTGACCCGGCCATCGAGAGACAGTGCCACGGACGGGCCGAAGAGGTCACCAAGATCCCGAACCCCGAGGTGCGGCGCCAACTGCTGCGCGGCACGCAGGGTCAACGACCGGCGACCGTTCTCGATGAACTTCACAGTGGTCGCTGACAGTCCGCTCAGGTTGGCGAGGCGCTCGCGGGATAGCCCCGCTGCTCGACGTAGCCGCTCGACACGCTGGCCCGGCCTGGGGTGCTCTTGACTGGTCACGACCGACACCTCATTCGATGGGGTACATCGTGTACCTCACGGTACGCGCAGCTCCCGGCGATAGGAAGAGTCAGGAGTCGATCACCAGCTCACAGCACCTGGGACAGGAAACGGCGTAGCCGGGAGTGCTGCGGCGACTCGAAGACGGCCTGCGGCTCGCCGGCCTCCAGCACCACCCCGGCGTCCATGAAGGCGACGGTGTCGGCGACCTGGCGGGCGAAGCCCATCTCGTGGGTGACGACCACCATGGTCATGCCCTGTCCGGACAGCTCCGCCATCAGCGCCAGCACCCCCTTCACCAGTTCCGGGTCCAGCGCCGAGGTGGCCTCGTCGAAGAGCATCACCTGCGGCCGCATGGCCAGTGCCCGGGCGATGGCCACCCGCTGCTGCTGCCCGCCGGACAGCTGCGCCGGCCGGGCGTCGGCCTTCGCGGCCAGGCCGACCCGGTCGAGTTCGGCCCGGGCCCGGGCCACCGCCTCGTCCTCGCCGAGCTTGCCGATGCGGCGCAACGGCAGGGTGATGTTGCGCAGCACGCTCATGTGCGGGAAGAGGTTGAACTGCTGGAACACCATGCCGATCCGCTGCCGCAGGGCGTCCGGGTCGTCGCGCAGCACACTGCGCTCGTCCAGCAGCACGTCACCCCGGTCCGGTTCGAGCAGCCGGTTGACGGTGCGCAGCAGGGTGGACTTGCCCGACCCGGACGGACCGATGACGCACGCGGTGCCGCCGCGTGCCACGTCCAGGTCCACCCCGCGCAGCACCCGGTGACTGCCGAAGGCCAGGTGGACGTCGCGCAGGCTCAGACTGACCGAGGTGTTCATCGTTGGTTGCCTCCGGCGGCGCCGGGCAGCGCCAGGTCCAGGTCGTCGGGGTCGTCGGTCGGTCCGGTCGTCGGCCGGCCGTGTCGCAGCCGCCGGTCGATCCAGTTGACCGCGTGGGTCAGCGGCACGGTCAGTGCGAGGTAGAACAGCCCGGCCAGCAGCAGCGCCGACTGGTTTCCGGTGTTGGCGGCGTAGTCCTGCCCGATCCGGAACAGCTCGCGCTGGCTGGCCAGCAGGCCGAGGAAGTAGACCAGGCTGGAGTCCTTGATCAGGGCGATGAGTTGGTTGACCCAGGCCGGCAGGATCCGCCGGATGCCCTGCGGGATGACCACCCTGCGCATCGCCTCGCGCCAGGAGAAGCCCAACGCGCGGGCCGCCTCCAACTGGGTGGCCTCCACCGACTGGATGCCCGAGCGGAAGATCTCCCCGAGGTACGCCGAGGCGATGAGCGACAGCGCCAGGATCCCCAGCGGGTACGGGTTGGGCCCCCACAGCTGCATGCCCAGCGGGGCCAGCCCCACGCCGATCAGCAGGATCGTCGCCGCCGCCGGCAGGCCCCGGAACACGTCGGTGTACACCCGAGCCGGCCACCGCAGCCAGCGGGTGCGCGAGATGCCCGCCACCGCCAGCACGATGCCCAGCGCCGAGCCGAGCAGGGCGGCGCTGACCGCCAGGATCAGCGTGTTCGGCAACCCGACGGTGAGCATCTCGGGTAGCGCCTCGCGCATCGACTCCCAGTCGAAGAACGTCTCCCACAGGGTGCGCAACGGATCCACGGTCAACCTCCGTCCTGCTCGCTCGTCGTCCTAGCTCAGGAAGCGGCCGACGCCGACGGCGCCGCCGACGGTGCGGTCACCGCACCGCTGCCCGGGGTGAAGTCGGCCGGGATCGGCCGGCCCGGGTAGTACTGCTCCTGAAGGCGGGTCCAGGTGCCGTCGGCGATCACTTCGTCGAGCGCCTTGTTCAGCGCCTCGCGCAGCGCGTCGTTGCCCTTGGCGAAGGCGTACGCGGTCGGGGCCGGGCTGAGTTCCTTCGCCGCCACCGCGATCGTGCCGCCGCTGTCCGCCGCGGTCTTCTCCCCGATCTCGGCGGGGGCGATCCACGCGTCCGCGGTACCGGCCTTGAGCTGGTTGATCGCGCCGTTGTAGTCGGGTACCCGGACCGGGTCCAGCCCCTTGTTCGTGGCGTAGTCGTCCTGGACGGTGCCCTGCACGACCACCACCCGCTTGCCGGGCAACTCGTCGAAGCTGCGCAACGTCGATCCGGCGGGCACGTCGAGCCCGAAGTAGCCGAAGTCGTACCCGTTGCCGAAGTCCACGGTCTTCTTGCGCGCCTCGGTGATGGTGATCGAGGAACTGCCGACGTCGAACTTGCGGTTGCCGACCTGGGCGAGCAACGCCGAGAAGTCGGTGCCCACGAACTCGACCCTCAGGCCGAGTTTGTCGGCGGCGGCAACCAGCAGGTCATTGTCGAAGCCGGTGAACTCGCCGTCCTTCAGGTACACGTTCGGCGGGGCGTCGGTCAGTGTGCCGGCGCGCAGCACGCCCGGCTGCGACAGGCCGTACGGGTTGTCGGCCGCGCTGCCGGCGGAGTCCGAGCCGCAGGCGGTCAGGGTGGCGGCGCCGAGGATCGCGGCGGCGCCGACGGCGGCGGCCCGGGTAAGGGCAGGAAGGAATCGCACAGGTGTCTCCTGGTTGAGCTGCGGCGGGCACGGACGTGCCGCACCGACGGTCCGCCGCTGGGCGGACCGCTGGGATGAAATCGGTGGCAGAGCGGGAAAGGAGCCGGTAAGCGGTTGGTGACCGGTGGCGCCGCGGTCAGCTACACGCGGCGCTACACACCCGCATCATGTCGACGTGCCGACGCCGGGTCAGGCCCGGGCGGGCCACAGGTCGATCGGGGTACGACATGGTGCTCCTCAAGGTCGTGATGACCTGGGAACCCAGGCCACGCTTGCACCGGAGAACGCTCCGGCGCCTGGTCCTCACCCGGGGCACCCCTGCGCGGAGGAGGGTTGCCGGCCAGCGAGCCGGGGCTTGACGCTGGCACTCATGACCTGCGCCGACGCTACCAGCCCCCGCCCACCCACCGTCCACCCCTTATGACCCCCCTCACGCCGCCCCCTCACCCCGACCCCCCGCACGCCGAGCCAAGTTGACCATGAGGTTGGCGGCATATTTGATCTCCGCCGCTGCCGCTAACCTCATGATCAACGCGGGCGGGGTTGGCGCGTACGACGGTTGGGGGTGTTGCCGGGGAAGTGCGTGATCCTCTACGGTCTGGTCAGCGGTGGGCGGTGCGGTCCGCATCCGAGAAGCCACCGCCGGTGATCCGTCACGTGGGCCGGGAGGGTGGAACTCTCAGGTCCGATGCGCGTGGCGGGTCGGGCCGGCGGTCGAACCCCCAACCGTGCGGTGGCGCGTCGAGGCGCCGGGCCGGCGGTGGACGGGGCGCGGACATCCACCCGGGAGCACCCGTGTATCTCACCCCCCACGAGCAGGACCGCCTGCTCGTCCACGTGGCGGCCGATGTCGCCCGGCGGCGCCGCGAGCGCGGCCTGCGCCTCAACTATCCGGAAGCCGTCGCGGTGATCACCGCCTTCCTGCTCGAAGGGGCGCGCGACGGTCAGTCCGTCGTCGACCTGATGGCCGCCGGACGCACCGTGCTCGGCCGCGACGACGTCCAGGACGGCATCCCCGAGCTGCTGAGGGAGGTGCAGGTGGAGGCGACGTTCCCGGACGGCACCAAGCTGGTGACGGTGCACCACCCGATCCCGTGATCCCCGGGGAGATCCTGCCGGCCGACGGACCGGTGGAGATCAACGCCGGGCGCCCGGTGACCACGCTGCTGGTGGTCAACACCGGTGACCGGCCGGTGCAGGTCGGCTCGCACTACCACTTCGCCGAGGCCAACCCGGCGCTGGACTTCGACCGGGACGCCGCCTGGGGGCAGCGCCTCGCCGTACCGGCCGGCACCTCGGTGCGGTTCGAGCCAGGAGTCAGCCGCCGCGTCGACCTGGTGCCGCTGGGCGGCGCGCGGATCGTGCCGGGCCTGCGCGGCGAGTGCGCCGGCGCACTCGACGAAGGACGGAGCGCATGAGCAGCGTCGAACGAGATCGCTACGTCGCCCTGTACGGTCCGACCACCGGTGACCGGATCAGGCTGGCCGACACGAATCTGCTGATCGAGATCGAGCACGATCACTGTATCGGTGGTGACGAGGCGGTCTTCGGCGGCGGCAAGGTGATCCGGGAGTCGATGGGCCAGTCCCGGGCCACCCGCGCCGAGGGCGCCCTGGACACCGTCATCACCGGCGCGGTCGTTCTCGACCACTGGGGGGTGGTGAAAGCCGACGTCGGGCTGCGCGACGGGCGGATCGTCGCGCTGGGCCGGGCCGGCAACCCGGACACCATGGATGGTGTCCATCCGGACCTGGTCATCGGCCCCGCCACCGAGGTGATCGCCGGCAACGGTCGGATCCTCACCGCCGGGGCGGTCGACACCCACGTGCACCTCATCTGCCCGCAACTGGTCGCCGAGGCCCTCGCCAGCGGGGTCACCACCCTGGTCGGCGGCGGCACCGGACCGGCCGAGGGCACCCGGGCCACCACCGTGACCCCGAACGCCTGGCACCTCGCCCGGATGCACGAGGCCCTCGACACGTTCCCGGTCAACGTGCTGCTGCTCGGCAAGGGCAACACCGTCTCGGCGGAGGCGCTGTGGGAGCAGTTGCGGGCCGGGGCCGGCGGGTTCAAGCTGCACGAGGACTGGGGCACCACCCCGGCGGCGATCGACGCCTGCCTGCGTGTCGCCGACGCCACCGGCGTGCAGGTCTCCATCCACACCGACACGCTCAACGAGGCCGGGTTCGTGGCCGACACCCTGCGCGCGATCGGCGGTCGGGCGATCCACTCGTACCACACCGAGGGGGCCGGTGGCGGGCACGCGCCGGACATCATCACCGTCGCCGGTGAGCCGAACGTGCTGCCGTCGTCGACCAACCCGACCCGCCCGTACACCCGCAACACCCTTGCCGAGCACCTCGACATGCTGATGGTCTGCCACCATCTCAACCCGGCGGTGCCGGAGGACCTGGCGTTCGCCGAGAGCCGCATCCGGCCGTCCACGATGGCGGCCGAGGACCTGCTGCACGACCTCGGGGCGATCTCCATCATCGGCTCCGACTCGCAGGCGATGGGCCGGATCGGCGAGATCGTGCTGCGGACCTGGCAGAGCGCACACGTGATGAAGGCGCGGGTGGGCGCCCTGCCCGGCGACGGCGCCGCCGACAACCATCGGGCCCGCCGGTACGTCGCGAAATACACCATCTGCGCGGCCATGGCCAACGGCCTCGACCACGAGATCGGGTCGGTGGAGCCGGGTAAGCTCGCCGACCTGGTGCTGTGGGAGCCGGCGTTCTTCGGCGTACGACCGCACCTGGTCATCAAGGGCGGCATGATCGCGTACGCGCAGATGGGTGACGCGAACGCCTCGATCCCCACGCCGCAACCGATGCTGCCCCGGCCGATGTTCGGCGCGTACGGCGGCGCGGCCGCCGCCACCAGCCTGGCGTTCGTCGCGCCTGCGGCGTTGGAGGCCGGGCTGCGGCTGGACGTGCGGCGCCGGGTGGTGCCGGTGGCCGACGTACGCTCACGCGGCAAGGCGGACCTGCCGGAGAACAGCGCCCTGCCGCGCATCGAGGTCGACCCGGACACCTTCACGGTCCGTATCGACGGTGTGGTGGTGGAGCCGGATCCGGTGGCCGAACTGCCCATGGCCCAGCGGTACTTCCTGTTCTGATGGCCACCCCGACGATGCTGCTGCTTCTCGCCGACGGGCGCTTCCCGGCCGGTGCGCACGCCCACTCGGCCGGATTGGAGGCGGCCGTCGCCGCCGGCCGGGTGACCGACCTGGACACCCTCAGCCAGTACCTGCGGGGGCGGCTGGCCACCGCGGGACTGGTCGCGGCCGCGTTCGCGGCGGCGGCCCGTGGTGCGGCCTGGTCGGCGGGCCGCTCCGCCGCGCTGGCC
>NZ_JBXUOW010000112.1:0-10298 GCF_057196645.1 Micromonospora sp. ATLC16 | reverse complement strand
CCGCCGGCGGTCCCGGCCGGGGCCGCGCCGGACGGGGCGGGCCCGCCGCCGGCCCCCCCCCCCCCCCCGACGAGATCCCAGGGGCCTTCTCGGTGCTGGTGGGCGTCCGAGAGCCAACGGCGCAGCCGGTCAATGCCAGCAACAACCCGGCCGCAACGACATCGATTCTCAGCACCGACCCATTAGATCCGTAATGTCCGCGTCCATCCCTTAGCGACATGCCGGTCGGTGTGGCGTGGTCTCTGCCGCCGACGGCCACGAGGTAGCTGGCAACCGTTCGGCCCAGGTCTTCAGTGGCAGTGGTGTTGGTTCGACTGGACGGGCGTGGCGCCGGGGCGGGTCCACTGGGCTACCGGGCGGCCGTCCTTGCGCCACCAGCTGTACGTCGGGTCGGCCTGCGGCCAGCCGTCGGGGGAGTCCTCCCAGGCTTCCTGTCGTCCGTAGCCGGTCATGTCGAGCAGCTCGAGCGAGCCCATGATCGCCTCGACGCCGCGTCCGGTCGTCTCGTAGGTGAGGAACACCCGGTCGCCCCGGCGCAGGTAGCAGGCGATGTTGCCGCCGCCGGCGACCGCGGGCTCGTCGATGCCGTACGTCGAGTACCACGGGTGGAGGTAACCCATGATCGGGATTGCCTGTCAAGTTGACCTACGCGCACCACGGCGACGCCTGCCGGGCTGCCAACGCCCTCGACCTGGTGGGTGACCGGTGGACGCTTGTCGTCGTCCGCGAACTGCTCCTCGGTCCCAAGCGCTTCGCCGACCTTCAGGACGCCGTTCGTGGCATCACGCCGGCAGTCCTCAGTGGCCGGCTCAGATCCCTGCGTCAGGCCGGCATCGTCGACCAGGTGACCCTGCCCGACCTGGCCCGCACCCGCGCGTACGCCGTCACCGAGTGGGGTCGTGGCCTGGAGTCGGTCCTGGCGTCCCTGGGCCGGTGGTACTCCTCCGGGCCGGACCCGCGCACCAACGGTGGCATGACACTCGACGCCATGGTCCTCGCCATGCGCACCATGGCGCCGCCCGTCCCCGAGGGCCTGTCGCCGATCGCCCTACGCCTCTACGACACCCGGCAGCCCGACCCACCGGTCCGCGACTACCGGGTGACCGCCGCCGACGGGCTGCTGGACGTACACGTCGAGGGTGACCGCGACACCGTCAACCGCGTCCTACGCCTTTATCTCGGTGCGAGCGTGAGCCGTTGAACGGACGCCCGCCGCCAGCACGGCGAGCGACCGCCGCCCGGTCAACGGGCTGGGCAGCGCTTGCCGTCGGGCGGGACGGTCAGGTCGATCAGGTACGCGTTGACCGCCTCGGTGATGCAGGCCGTCTGCGGGTAGGCGGTGTGCCCCTCGCCCTCCCAGGTGAGCACCCGGCCGACACCGAGCATCTCGGCCAGGGCCGGGGTCTGCTCGTACGGCGTCGCGGGGTCGCCGGTGGTGCCGACGACCAGGATCGGCGGGGCGCCCTCGGCGCGGCCGGTCGGGTAGGGGTCGCTGCCGCCGGGCCACTCGGTGCAGGTAACCAGACCGCTGGCGAGTGGTGCGCCGAAGAGCGGATACCGGGTGCGCCACTGGGACTGGAGTTGGCGGATCCGCTCCAGGTCGGGGCGTTGCTCCTCGTCGGCGCAGTTGATAGCCAGGTTGGCGTCGAACAGGTTGCTGTAGTTGCCGTCGGAGTCACGGTCGGTGTAGTTGTCGGCGAGCCGGAACACGTCTGTCGGGTTGCCCTCGTTGAGCCGGTCGATGGCCTGGGCGAGCTGCTCCCAGCCGGGCTCGGAGTACAGCGACGAGACGATGGCGTAGAAGATCCAGCCGGCGGTGGCCTCCCGCCCTTCGGCGGAGCGGACGGGGGAGACCTCGGCCTTGTCGATCGCCGAGGTGACCGCCGCCCGGGCGTCGGGGGCGACGGGACAGCGGGCCGCGTTGGCCGTACACCAGCGGGCGAAGTTGTCGAAGGCGCGTTCGAAGCCCCTCGCCTGGCTCTCCGAACCCTCGATCAGACCTTGTCGGGGGTCGACCGCGCCGTCGAGCACCAGCGCCCGCACCCGCTGCGGGAACAGTTGGGCGTACGTGGCGCCCAGCAGGGTGCCGTAGGAGTAGCCGAGGTAGGTCAACTTCTCGTCGCCGACGGCGGCCCGGATCGCGTCGATGTCTCGGGCCGCCTGCTCGGTGCCGTACAGCGGTAGCTGGTCGCCGTACTTGGCGCCACAGCCTTGGCCGATGCGCTCGTTGAGCGCGACGAAGTCGTCGAACGCCGGCTGGCTCTCCGGGTCGGGGTTGTAGCCGAAGACGGCGTCGAGGTCGGCGTCCGGGATGCACTCGACCGGGCTGGACCGGGACACCCCGCGCGGGTCGAAGCCGACGATGTCGAATCGTTCGAGGATGGCGTCGGGCAGACCGCCGTACTGTTCACCGAAGGTGAGGTAGACGGCGGTGTCGACGCCCGAACCGCCGGGACCGCCCGGGTTGACCAGCAGGGAGCCGATCCGGTCGCGTTGATTGGTGGAACGGGCCCGGAGCAGCGCGATCTCGAAGGTTTCGCCGGCACCGGGACCGGTCGTGGCGGCGCTGCCGCCCGCCCAGTCGCGCGGCACCTGGATGCGGGTGCACTCGTACCGGATGTCCGGTGCGCGCCGCCCGACCACCTCGTCGGCCACCTCCGGGCAGGACCGCCAGGTCGCCGCGGCCCCCGGTGCCGCGGCCTCGCCGTCGACGTCGGCGCGCGGCGCGAACGCCGGCAGCGTGCAGCCGGCGGTGACCACCACGGCGGCGGCCAGGCCGGCCACGGTGAGCCGGAAACGGCGGGTCCGATCGGGCGTACGGGTCACGAACGAGCCTCCGTGATCAGGTTGCCGGCCTAGCTATGCGGGCCCGGCCGGGACCGCCGGGTCACCCCGCAGCACCTGGTCCACGTCGAACCGGACCGGCCGGTCGAGTTGATCGTATCGGCAGGAGAGCGGGTCGCGGTCGGGACGCCAGCGAACGAAGCGCGCGGTGTGCCGGAACCGGTCACCCTCCATCGCGTCGTACGCCACCTCGACCACCAGTTGCGGGCGCAGCGGCTCCCACTCCAGGTTCTTCGTGCCGGTCCAGCGGCTGACCCCGCCGGGGATGCGTTGCCCGCGTTCGTGGTCGCCGTGCACCCACGGGTGCTCGGGCCCGGCGTCGCGGTAGGGGGCCAGCTCCTCCAGCAGCTCGGCGCGGCGGGCCATGGTGAACGAGGCGCTCACCCCGACGTGGTGCAGCACCCCGGCGTCGTCGTGGAGGCCGAGCAGCAGCGACCCGACCACCGGACCGGACTTGTGCCAGCGGAACCCGGCGACCACCGCGTCGGCGGTGCGGGCGTGCTTGACCTTGGACATGAGCCGCTTGCCCGGCTCGTACGGCAGGTCGGCGGGCTTGGCGATCAGCCCGTCCAGGCCGGCGCCCTCGAAGACGTCGAACCAGCGGCGCGCCACCTCGGCGTCGGTGGTGATCTGGGTGACGTGCACCGGCGGGAGCACCCCGGACAGCGCCTGCTCAAGCCGGGCCCGGCGGGTCGGGTAGGGGGCGTCGATCAGGCTCTCGTCGCCGAGCGCGAGCAGGTCGAAGGCGACGAAGTCGGCGGGGGTCGTCTCGGCGAGCAGCTTCACCCGGGAGGCCGCCGGGTGGATGCGCTGGGCCAGCAGCTCGAAGTCGAGCCGGGGCTGCCCGTCCGGGCCGTCGCGGCGGATCACGATCAGCTCGCCGTCGACCGCGCAGCGCGGCGGCAGTTGCCGGCGGGCCTGCTCGACCACCTCGGGGAAGTAGCGCGTCATCATCTTGCCGCCCCGGCTGGCCAGCTCCACCTCGTCACCGTCGCGGAAGACGATGCAGCGGAAGCCGTCCCACTTGGGCTCGTAGGTCATCCCCGGGGCGGTGGGGATCGAGCTGACGCTGCGGGCGAGCATCGGCTCCACCGGCGGGTTGATCGGCAGGTCCACGGCGATCAGTCAACCAGACGGCACCGACAGTGGTGAGCCGGATCACGGTCGCCCGGTGGGCGGCGTGTCCGTCTCAGGCCGGTCACGTCCCGCCCGGGCGAATCGCAAAACCGCAGGTCAGAGCTACTTTCGCGAGGTGGCGGAGTGGGTGTGCGGGTGCTGCGGGCGGTGGCGGGTCAGCGTCGAGCTGATCCACGGCCGGTACCTGTACCGGCTGGTGCACCATTACCCCCGGCGCTTCGGTGGCGGCAAGAACGTGCTCGGCGAGGTCGGATCGGTGGACGAACTGGCCGAGCTGCTGCGTCGGCGTACCCCGGTCGACCTGGCCGACCTGCGCGAGGCCGCCTGATCCCGTACTCAGAAGTGGGCGAAGGAGCGGATCGGGGCGCGTGGGCCGAACTTCGGCGCCTGCACGGCTGCGGCCTCCAACAGCCAGCAGACCCGGCCCCGGTGGCCCCGGAACGGCTCCAACAGCGCCAGCATCCGGGCGTCGTCGCCGCGCGGCTCGCCGGCCAGGGCCCAGGCGACCGTGTTGGGTACATGGTAGTCGCCGACGCTCACCGCGTCCGCGTCGCCGTACGCGACCCGGACCACCTCGGCGGCGGTCCACGGCCCGATGCCCGGGATCGACCGCAACAGCCGGGTGGCCTCGGTCGAGTCGGCGCATCGCTGCAGCCGGTCGGCCATCCGGGCGGCCCGCGTCAACGTCTCGGCCCGTCGCTGCTCGATGCCGAACGGATGGAAGACCCAGTACGGCGCGGCGGCGATCACCGTCGGGTCGGGTGGCAGCAACAGCCGTACCGGACCCGGGGCCGGCTCGGCGAAGTGGCGCACCGTCGCCGCGTACCCCC
Source organism: Micromonospora sp. ATLC16 (assembly GCF_057196645.1). Taxonomy (NCBI): domain Bacteria; kingdom Bacillati; phylum Actinomycetota; class Actinomycetes; order Micromonosporales; family Micromonosporaceae; genus Micromonospora; species Micromonospora sp. ATLC16. Next base: position 5,487 of record NZ_JBXUOW010000112.1, on the reverse strand, counting down.
GGTAGGCATCCTTGCCGGTGACCTTCTGCTCCAGCACGGCCCGCAGCACCCGGGGGAAGATCAGCCCAGTGGTCGGCATCCGTGACCCCGCCTGCTGGCAGGCGAGTCGGGCCACCACGGGGTGGCTCGCGGCGAGTTCCGCGAAACCGGTCAGGTCGTCGCGGAGCCCGGCCACCGCGTCGGCGTGCTCGACCATCCAGCCGGCACCCGGGCCGTGCCCCTCGGCCACCAGATCGGCACCCTCGGGCCGTAGGGCCAGGGTGGCCGGTCCGTCGGGCGTGCGCGCCGCCCACCAGAAGACGCCCGCGACGAGGCGCGCACACGGGTCGTACGGACTGAAGGTGAGCGGACGCACCGAGGCGGCGAAGCGGTAGCCGGCTGGCGGGCGCAGCACCCGCCGCGCTTTCGGTTCGTTACCGGTCACCTGGTCACTGTGCCACCTGGCGCGGGCGGGTCGTCGTGGACCCACCCTGACCAGCTCCTGGGAACGCGCCCTAGAGACGTCGGTGGCCGGCCGCGCCATTGCTGGCTGCGGCCGGCCACCCGGCGTGCTGATGGAATCAGTAGTTGTAGTCGTAGTCGGAGTCTGCGTCGTTCGACTCGGTCTTGGACGGCGGGGCGACCGCCTTCGGGGTGCCCTTGGGCAGGCACTCCAGGTTCTTGCTGCCGTCCGGGTTGACCACGAACCAGGTGCCGCCGACGCCCTGGCCCTTCCACTGGCCCGCCTTCTTGTCACCGATGTAGGTGTAGAGCGGCCAGCCGTCGAGGGTGATCTGGCGGGTGCCGTCCTCCCGGGTGATGGTGCCGACGTCGTCGTCGGAAACGCCCTTCAGCTCCGGGGCGCCGTTGGTCAGCGCCGGTGGCCACACCTCGGCGCACTGGCCGTCGCAGTTGGACGACGGCGGGTCGTTGGTGTCGCGGTCGAAGCGGTACAGGATGAATCCGTCCTGGTTGACCACGGCGCTGCCCATCCGGGGGAACTTCTTGCCGGTCAGGCTGTCGGTCAGTTCGACGCCGTCGGGCAGGGGAGCGTCGGTCTCTTCCTCCGGGCCCGGTGACGCCGAGGCACCCGGATCCGCGCTGGCCTCGGGGTCGGCGGTCTCGGTGGGCTCGGCCGCGGCGACGGCGACCGGCTCGGCCGCGCCCGCGTCCGCCCCGTTGTAGCCCGCGGGAGCGCAGGCCGTAAGTGCGAACATGGCGCCCACGGCGATGACGGTCCGCTTCATCTGTGCCACGTGCCCTCCTCATGCTTGGCAAGTTCACCGGGAGATACGGGACGAGCGCTGTCAAGGTTGAATTCGAAAGGGTGGGCAAGCTCACAAGAACTCATTGAACCGTCCGGGTCTTCTGTCCGTGTGAGTCCGTATCCCCAGGTCGCTGCGTTGTGCCCGACCCTGGGTGCGCCTGCAACGACGAAGACCCGCCTCGATCGAGGCGGGTCTTCGTGAATGCGGATCAGGCCGCTGGGACGGTCACCAGAGTGTCCGTGGCACCCCGCGAGTCGATCTCCTGCACCTCGAACTGCTTGATGTCGTCCCGCTTCGTCGACGTGGCCGCCGACAGGGCGAGCAGCTGCGGGTTGTTGTTCGTGCCGTACCCGCCGTCCGGCACGGACCAGGTGGAGACGACCTCGGTCTGGCCGTCGTCGCGGACCACCACCAGGCGGCAGGTGCGCGGCCCTGGCAGCTTGCTCAGGCTGAAGTCCATCTTGGTGCCGAAGTCCTTCGAGGTCAGCCAGAACGTCGCCTCGACGCCGGTGGCCGGGTCGGTGACGTCGACCTGCTCACCCTCCTGCTCATTGCCGCCGAAACCCGGACCACTGGGGTTTCCGGAACGGTCGCTCGGTGGACCCACCGGAGCCGTGGTCGGCCCGGCGAACGGCGGCGTGGTGCTGCTGTCGGTGAGGTTGCTGAACACGACACCGGTCAGCCCACCGAAGACCACCACGGCCGCAGCGGTCGCGAGGACCTGCCGGAACCGGGCCCGCCGACGATGCGTACGCAGCGCCACCAGCGTCCGGTCCAACAGGACCGGATCCGAGTGGGTCTGCTCCAGCGCCGTGATCGACTCCTCGTCGATGTCGGAGAGCAGCCCGACCACCGGCACCATCGTCTCCAACTCGGCGGCACAGGCCCAGCAGGTCGCGAGGTGTTCCTCGAACCGCTCCATGTCCTGTTCGTCGAGCACGCCGAGCGCGTACGCGGCGACGTCCATGTGGTCAACCCGGCTCATTCCGTCACCCCCCTCTCCTGCAGAGCTGTGCGCAGTGCGCGCAGCGCGTAGTAGACCCGCGACTTCGCGGTGCCGAGTGGCAGACCTAGTTCCTCGGCCGCCTCCGGCACCGTCCGGCCCCGGAAATACGTCGCCACCAGGATTTCCCGGTGCGACTGACTCAACGTTCGCAGCGCGTCCGCCACCGTCATCGACCGCAGCACCCGGTCGGTGCTGTCGGCCTCGGCGAACGCGGTCAGATCCCGGTCGTACGTCTCGGCCGGGCGGGCCTGCTCGCTGCGGTGCTCGTCGATGGCGATCCGTCGCGCCACCGTGACCAGCCACGGCCGCAGCGACCCCTGTCCCTGCGCGCCCAACCGGTGCGCGTTGCGCCAGGCCCGCAGCAGCGTCTCCTGGACGATGTCCTCAGCCCGTTGCCGGTCACCGCCGGTCAACCGCATCACGAACATCAGCAGCGGTCCGGCGTGTTCCGCGTAGAGCGTGCGGACCAACTGGTCGGAATGGGCGGCTTCGGTGCTGGAAGCCTGGTGGCGGCCAGGGGTGGGTCGCGGCGTCACCGGGCTATTCTGGCGAGCCGCCGCACGAGAGTCGACCCCACGGGTGGACGTGGTCGGCCGCGACTGGGACCGGGCGGACATCCAGTCCACCCCCACCCGGTCGCTCTGCCAACCGACCGCCAGTGCGTGCATGCAGACCTCCGACGTCCCTGGACAGAAAGCCGTCCCCCCACGGGCATGGCTGCTGACTGGTACGGAAGGCAATACCGAACGGATCAACGTCGGACGGAAAAAATCCCCGGTGGAGGTGGCGTCGAGTCGACGGCGTCGCCGTCGTGCACCACCGCGGCGCCACCGGTGAAGTGGTCGAGTTCCGCCTCGGCCAGCACCCGGCCGGGAAACCAGTCACCGGCGGCCCGGCGGGTCAACGCGGCCACCGGCGGATCCTGACGGCCGGCGACGAGCACCAGATTGCCGTAGCGCCGGCCACGTAGCACGGCGGCGTCGGCGACCAGACACGCCCGGGGCAGCACCGTGCGTACGGTGGCCACCTGTCCCCGGGCGTGACGCAGCGGCGGACCGTCGGCGACGTTGGCCAGGTACCAGCCCGCCGGGTGCAGCACCCGGGCCGCCTCGGCCGCGTACTCCGCCGAGGTCAGTCGGGCTGGTGTCCGGGCACCCGCGAAGACATCGGCGACCACCACGTCGTAACTGGCCTCGCGGCACGAGGCGAGCACCGCACGCGCGTCACCCACGCGCACCTTCAGGCGCGGATCGGCCCGCCACGGCAACGTCCGCCGGACCAGATCGACGAGCGCCCCGTCCACCTCCACCACCCGCTGAGTCGAGCCGGGACGGGTAGCGGCGACGTACCGGGGCAGGGTCAGCGCACCGCCGCCCAGATGCAGCACCCGCAGCGGGGCGCCCGCCGGTGCCACCAGGTCGATCGCGGCGGCCAGCCGGCGGACGTACTCGAACTCCAGGTGCGTCGGGTCGGCCAGGTCCACATGCGACTGCGGTGCGCCGTCGAGCAGCAGCGTCCACGAGCCGGACCGGTCCGGATCGGGCACCAGTTCGGCGAGCCCGGTGTCGACCGGCTCGGTGATCCGGTCGGCGTCGCGCCGCCGACCCATCAGCGGCCGGTCCGGGCGGCGGCGGTGCGGGCGGCAACGGTCAGCGCGCGGTGCAGCAGCCGTGCGTCGCCCAGCCGGGAGCGCAGCCGCCGTTCCAGCCCGGCGATCGGCACGAGGTTCTGCGGGGCTCGGGGATCCTTGTACGGGCTGGACGCGAAGCGGGGCAGGGTTACCAACGACAGGTCGGCCAACCGCACCGCCTCGGCGATCTCCAGGTCGGCGGAGCACTCCAGCCGGACGATTCCCGCCCACGGCGCGCCTGCGGCCACCGGCAGCCGTAGATACCACGACCAGCCGCCCCAGGCGGTGCCGAGCCGGAACACCGGCGAGCGGTGACCCGCTGGCAGACCGGTGACCACGGCGGTGAGTCGGGCGTCGAGGTACTGGCTGTGCTGGGTCTTGATGTAGCCGAGCGTTCGGGGCAGCTGCCGCCGGTTACGCAACGGCCCGTCCACCACCAGCAGGTCCTCGTCGGTCCGCGCGGCGGCCGAGACCTGCACCTCCAGGGCGGTCAACGGCCCCTGCACCGCCGCCGGCAGCCTGGCCAGCTCACCGCTGCCGCTGACCCGGTGCACCGGGTAGCGGACGTTGCCGGCCACCACGTCGGTCGCCGACGGGCTGGCGGTGAACAGGCCGCGCTGCACCGTGGCGCCGGCCAGCTGCGCGGCACCGCGATCCAGGTCGCACCGCACCACCCCGGCCGCGTACGAGGCGGCCAGCCCGGGAAACGAACCGCCGTCCTCCTCGGCCGTCCAGATGCTGGCGTCGATCCGCCGTACCCCGTCGACCAGCAGCACCACGTCGGGTGCCCGGACCTGCGGACGGGGGCCGATCGCCCGCCAGTCCACCGCCGGCAGCTCGTGTTCCGCCTCGACCTGGGCGCTGCTCGGCGCGGCCGGACCAGCCGGCGCGGCCTCGAACGACGCCCCGTAGCCCGGATCCCAGGCATCGACGAAGAAACGGCTCACGTCCGCATCACCGGCCGGTCCGTTCCACCCGGGCCGAGCGGGCGTCCTTGTGCACCTCGAAGCGAACCGGGATGCGCTCGGCCAGCGCCGGAACATGGGTGACCACGCCGACCATCCGATCACCCCGGGCGGCGAGGTTCTCCAACGTGGCGGCGACCGTGTCCAGGGTGGCCGCGTCAAGGGTGCCGAAACCCTCGTCCAACACGATCGACTCCAGGCTGGCGGCGGTGGTGGACATCCCGGCCAACTGCTCGGACAACGCCAGCGCCAGCGCCAGCGACGCCTGGAACGTCTCGCCGCCGGACAGCGTCCGTACCCCGCGACGCAGCCCGGCGTCGTGGTGGTCGACCACGAAGAACTCGCCCTTGTCGTGGACCAGGTCGTACTGGCCGCCGGAGAGTTCCCGCAGGATCCCCGACGCGCCGTCGACAAGCAGATCCAGCGCCTCGGCCAGCAACCACCGCTCGAAGTTGTTGGCCCGCAGGTGCCCCGACAACGCCCGCGCCACCTGCGCCTCGCGTTCGTGCCCGGCCCGCTGCTCTCGCAGCGCCCCGGCCTGCTCGCGCCGCTCGGTCAGCCGGCGCAACTCGGCCTCGGCCCGCTCCACCGCGACGGTGGCGGCGCGGACCGGATCGTCCGGGGCGGGCAGCCCGGCAT
>NZ_JBXUOW010000111.1:0-10434 GCF_057196645.1 Micromonospora sp. ATLC16 | reverse complement strand
CCACCATCCGATCCGGCCGCTACACCCGCGACGCCCTGATCGCCCTCGCGCGCCGCGCCGACCGCGGCTTCGACCCGCGCATCTTCGCCGACGCCCTCGGACAAGCCACCCACCTCGACCCTGACGACTTCGCCCAGTACGGCGTCACCGGCGCAGCGCTGGATGATCTCCGTGGCCGATTCGCCGAATGGCGCCACGAACTACTCGACGACGAGGAAGGATGACTCAGCCCCGGCTCGCGGCTACGTCAAGCCGGTACCCACAGGGCCCACAACGTTCCAGCTGATCTTCGGCACGCGATCGCAGCGAGCCCGCGAAGCGACCGGCACCCGACGGAGACGATAGAAAGGTCGCAGGTCATCGGCCTGCGGACACCGATGGACCGTCGTCTTAGGAGCACACGAACCGCGGTTTGCGACCGGCGGTCGGCCGCGGTGACCCGCGTTGGCACCGGTTGACCCCGGTTGGCATCCGCTGGCGAGCACACAAGGCGCACATCATCGAAGATGAACAAATATGCCCGCGTACCTACAGGCGGTGCCGCCCCGCAGAACGAGGGAGGGGTCGCCCGCGCCCGCCAGGTCCGACCCGAGGAGGACGGGCTGCCATCGGGACTGACCCGCGATGGCCGAGGGCCCGCGGTCAGCCTCCGACGGTGGCTACTCTCGCCACTTCTCGGCTGGCCGGCAGCCGTTGGTTCGGTCATCACCACCCGACGCAGGGCTATTGCGTTCTGGGGTAACTGCCGGTCACGGCGGTGATGAGGTCGTGTGATCGGCGGTCAGCGCGTCGGTTGGCGCGGGCGATGTTGGTTTCGCCGTGGATGCGGTGCCAGCCGATCGCGGTGTTACGCAGGGTGGCCATGACGGCGGGGCCGGTTCCGGTGCGGGCCTGGTGAAGATCTTCACGGAAAGTTACGTCTCGCACGTTGTGGACCTGGTTTTCGATCAGCCATTCCGCTCTTGCCCACTTCTGCAGGTCAGCTGGCTGGGCGTCGGCGGCGGGCAGGGACGTGACCAGGTAGACGGTCTCGCGACTGGTCTTGCCGCCGGTGGTGCGGGTGCGGATGATCCGGATGGCCTGCTGGGCGTGCGAGAACGCGATCCCGCCCGGGGTGTGCAGGGTGACGGCTTTGACGGTGGGGTCTCTTTGCGTCCGTGGCCATGGTCGCGGGTGCGGTCGCCGACCGGGATCTGCGCCCAGGGAACGGCTTTGAGCTGGGCGAACAGGGTGGGCTGGTTGCCCTTGGCCTGTAGTAACAGGTGGGCTCCGCGGCTGGTGATCTGCTCGGCGTGGCGGGTCTGGGTGTGCAGGGCGTCGGCGACGAACAGGACATCGGTCGGGCTGCCGAGCACGGCCTCCACGGCGTCGAGCAGTGGGGTGAAGGCGGGGATTTCGTTGCTCTTCGTGTCGACGGTGACCTGGGCCAGGACGATGCCGGTGCTCGTGTCCAGCGCGGACAGCAGATGCGTCTGGCGGCTGTCGGGCAGGCGGGCGCCCCTGAGTGTCTTGCCGTCCACGGCGATCACGGTCTGGCAGCGGCGCGGCCGGGTGGTCACCGGTGGTGTCCGGGTCCGTAGCCAGCCGGCCAGGACGCTGCTGATCAGGGTTGCGTCGAGGCGGGTCAGCAGCCGCCATACCGTGGTGCCGGCGGGCGCGCCGCGGGTGAACCCGAGCCGCTGCCGGTCCGCCTCGTCCAGGTCGTACAGCCAGTCGGTGATCGCGGCGAACGAGGTGGCACCGGCCAGGACCGCGCAGACCGCGACAGCCAGCAACGCAGCGAGGGGGTACCGCACGCCGTGAGGGTTACGCGGGTCTGGGATCACGCTGACAGCGTCCAGGAGCCCACGATGTTCACCGTCGGTGATCGGCTCTGGTGGCGTGTCGGCACCGAGGGTTGTCACGGTCAGTACGGAGATCAGGGATGATGCCATCGGCGAGTGGAGTCCTCGGTGTCGTGAAGTCCTAGAGAAACTCCATGATCACTTTGAGGGCTTCGCCCGCTTCATCCGCCTCCATACAGGCCGGTAACCCCCCGCAATCCCAGCTCACAGGCTCGCCGAGTGAGAACGCAACGGCCCTGCCCGTTGCCGGTCCGGGCTTGGTGGGCGTCTTCACGTAGCGTCACGTCCCGCACGTAGTGCACCCTGTTTTCGATCTGCCATTCCGCCCGCGCCCAGGTACCCAGATCGACCGGCCGGGCCTGGCCGGCGGGCAGTGACATCGTTACGTCGACACGCCGTCGCACTGTATTGACAATCAACACCCTTATTGTCTGTCGCGATGCGTCGTTGTGCCGGATGGTCCTGTTTAGCATGGGTGCGCTGCTCCATGCGTCGGTGGCGGAGATCATGAACCAGTGGAGTCGGTGGCGGAGATCATGAACCAGTGGATGGAGCAGGAATGCGAACATCGTTCAGGCGGGCTGTTTGCGGTGCCATCGCGGCGGCGCTGCTCGGCGGCCTCGGGCTGACCTCCTGTGCAGATCCGGGCCGGAACGGCACGGTAGGCACCGGGTCGGCTCCGGTCGATACCTCGGTGACCGCCCCCCCGGGGCCGACTGACTCCTCAGATCCTTCCGCATCGCCGTCGGCGAGTCTGTCCCCATCAGCGAGCCGGTCCCCGTCGCCTTCGGCGAGCCGGTCCCCGTCGCCTTCGGCGAGCCGATCCACGAAACCTTCGCTGAGCCGGTCGCCGTCGCACGTGCCGACCAGCAGGGCTGCGACGCCGGCTGCGGCGAGCAACATCGCCTCCCGGCTGCGCAGCATTCCGGCCAGCACTAGCCAGCTCATCGTCGTGCACAGCAGCGGCTACGGTACGAGCTTCGCGTCCTTCGAGACGTTCGAAAAGGTCAACGGCGTGTGGCGGGCCAAGTTCGGGGTGATGAGCGCACGGATCGGCACCAAGGGATTCAGCGACAGCCATGTGGAGGGCGTCGCCACGACACCCACGGGCGTCTACGGCATCGGCTCCACCATGTACGGCGCACTCGCCAACCCGGGCGTCAGGTACAGCTACCACCGCCTGGTCGTGAACGATTACTGGGACGAGAATCCCAGCTCGCCCACGTACAACAGCTTCGTGCACGGCACGAACCCGGGCGGCAACAGTGAGGCGCTGTGGCAGATCGTGCCGCAGTACAACTACTTCGCCGTCATCAACTACAACATCCCAGTAAGGGCAGCCACTCCAGCCCGCGGCAGCGGCATCTTCCTGCACGTCATGGGGAATGGCGGTACCGCTGGCTGTGTCTCGTTGACACAGTCCAACCTGCTCCAGGTTCTGAAGTGGTTGAGTCCGGCCGCCTCTCCACGCATCGTGATGGCGCCCAGAGAGAACCTCGGCCGCTACTGAAGACCGCTGCTCAGGTGGTGAGTTTGAGATGGCGCTTGCGGACCATGACCGCGTTCGGGAACCGCGCCGCGAGCCGGTCGGCTGCGGCTTGGCCACGGTGTGAGGAGCCGTTGTCGACCACCCAGAACACTCGCTTCGCCGACGCGTAGGGCTCTTTAGTCATGACGGCTCACCGAAGTTGAGGGGGGGTCGGCTGAGGCCGTCGCTCCGTCCAGGGTGGACCCTGGTGTGAGGATGCCCGTGGCTCCTGGTGATCATCTTGTTGTCGAAGCAAGCTGATCACAACAGAAGAGCCACGGGCATGGTTGAGGATACGACTCGGCTGTTGGGTCTCGCCGGTCTGGCCGTCGTCGAGGTCGCGGACGGGGCGGACGGTTTGGTGGTGGACCTGGTCACCGCGGATGAGCGGGCACGGCGGTGCCCAGAGTGCGCAACGCTGGCGCGCAGGTCGAAGGGCCGACGGGTGACCCGCCCGCGTGACCTGCCGGTGGGTGGGCGGTGGCCAGCGCTGCGGTGGTGCAAGCGTCGTTGGCGCTGTGATGAGCCCGGTTGTCGGCGTGGGTCGTTCACCGAGGCGGTAGAGGCTGTACCGGCTCGCAATAGGTTGACCGCGCGGTTGCGGGCGGCGTCCGGCGCTGCGGTCGCTGACGATGGACGCACTGTCGTGCAGGCGGCCCGGAATCATGACCTGTCGTGGCCGGTCGTCGCCGCCGCGTTCGCCGCGCATGCCGCTACGGTGTTGCCCGTCCAGCCGCAGCCTGTCGAGGTGTTGGACATCGACGAGATCCGCCGGGGCAGGCCAAAGTTCGTCCTCGACGAGGCCACCGGCGCCTGGCAGAGCACCGTCGACCGCTGGCACGTCGGGTTTGTGGATCTGTCGGGCGGGCAGGGACTGCTCGGGCAGGTCGAGGGCCGCACCGCCCAGGTCGTGGCCGACTGGCTCTTGGCACGCCCGCCGACGTGGCGTGATCAGGTCCGCTACGTCGCGATCGACATGTGCACGATCTTCAAATCCGCCATCCAGCGGGTCCTGCCGCACGCCCAACTCGTCGTCGACCACTTCCACCTCGTGCAGTTGGCCAACGCCACCATCACCGAGGTCCGCCGCCGGGTCACCGTGCAGCAACGGGGCCGACGCGGCCGCAAAGGCAACCGCGAGTGGGAACTCCGCAACCGGCTGACCCGCTCCGCCGCCCGCATGCGCGCCGAGCACGTCGACGACCTGCAAGCCGAACTGGCCGCGCTGCCGACACGCATCGGGGCGCCGATCCTGGCCGCCTGCAACGCCAAGGAAGACCTGCTCGACCTGCTCGCGCTGGCCCGCGTCAACCCCAGTCGCGAACGCGTCGCCGAGCTGCTCTACCGCTTCTACCGCCGCTGCGCCCACGCCGACCTGCCCGAACTCACCCGCCTGGCAACCACCGTGCACACCTGGTGGCCCCAGATCCTCGCCTTCCTCCACACCGGCATCACCAACTCCGGCTCCGAAGGCACCAACCGAGTGATCAAAACCGTCGCCCGCGACGCCTACAGCTTCCGCAACCCCGCCAACCAGCGACTACGCACCCGCTGCGCCACCACCCGACGCCCCCCCCGCGTGACGCAGGATCTGCAGGCCGACGGGTGGCAGGTGTCGGTCAACACCGACGCGGCGCGGATGGCCGCGCTCGGCCTGGCCGGACGCACCCCGCGTCGCCGGCGCAGGCTCACCCGGCAGGGCAGACGGCCGGTGGCGCCGGATCGGGTCCGGCGGCAGTTCACGGCTGTCGCGCCGGACGTGTTGCGGTGCGGCGACATCACCGAGGTCGTCATCGACGAGGGCAAGCTCTACCTCGCCGCGTTGATCGACCTGTACTCCCGCCGGCTGCTCGGCTACGCCATGTCCGCCCACCACGACGCCGAGCCGACTTCGGCGCCACGGTCGTCAAGATCGAAAACCCGCACGGCCTCGACAACCTCCGCAAGTCGGCAGAACTCGATCCGCGCGATGACCTGGCCCTGTTCTTCAACTCCACGACCTGGGCAAACTCGGCACCACCATCTACCTGAAGTCCGCGGAAGGCCGCGAGCAGTTCCTCAAGCTGGTGGAACGAGCCGACGTGGTCGTCGAGAACCTGCGTCCAGGTGTGCTCGAGCGGCTCGGGCTCGGACCGGACGTCCTCTTCTCCGTGCGGCCGGAACTGGTGCTGACCAGGATCAGTGCGTTCGGCCAGACCGGCCCCTACGCAGGCCGCCCCAGTTTCGCCACCCTCGCGGAGGCGATGTCCGGTTTCACCTACCTCAATGGCGAGCCGGACGCCCCGCCGCTGCCCCCACCGGTCGCGGTGACCGACAAGGTGACCTCGCTGGCCATCATGGGGCCGGCCATCCCGGCCGCGGCGCTGCTCGACAAGAACCACGAACGGTTCGGATCGAGTGCCTCGTTCTCGGTCCTTCGTGACATCTGGCGCACCGGCGACGGCAGGTGGGTCGCCATCTCGGGGTCGAGCAACGGCGTCGCGCTGCGGATCATGGACCTCATCGGGCTCGGCGACGACCCGGGCTTCCGGACGAACTCCGGCCGGGTGGCGAACCGCGAGGAGGTCGACGCCGCGATCGCCGCCTGGACGGGCGCCCGGCCGCTCGCCGAGGTACTGCGGGCGATGGATGACCCTCCAACCACTTCTCGGCAGGACGGCAGTTGCTGGTCGGCTTGCCGTAGATCCGCTTCCCGTTCGGGCTGCGACCACGACCACAGGACAGGCTGCCACCGATCCCCTGCGCGCCCGGCCGCCGTGGTGGCTCGCCTGGGTAGGGTGGTGGGCTGACCGCGTCCGGTGGGAGGTAGATGATGACGGCGCAGCCAACTCGACCGACGTTCGGGCTGGACGACTTCGGGTTGGACGACCGGATGCGGCTGTTCGGTTACGTGACGGCGGAGAACCGGTTCGCCTACCTGTGGCTGCTGCGGGCGTTCGACTCGGCACGGTCCAGCTACCACGTGGTGCTGCACACCTCCGACGTGGCCGCCGCGCTGGCGGCGTTGCACGAGGTGGACGCCGACTGCCCGGATCCGGCCGGGTTGGAGTTGCCGCGGCTGCTCGACGCCCTGGTGGAGTGGGGGGTGCTCGACCGGGGGCAGGACGGTTCGCGGGCCACGACGCTGGCGGAGTACCGCAACCGGCACTCGGTGTATCAGTTCACCGAGGCCGGCTACCGGGCCCACCGGGCGGTGGAGGCGGTGTTGTCGGCGAGCATGGACGACTCGACGTTGTCCCGGCTGGTCTTTGCCGACCTGCTGGCGGACCTCAACGCGCTCGCCGCAGCCAACGAGGCGGGGGACGCGGAGGAGGTCTACCGCAAGTTCAACCGGCTGGACCGGGCGTTGGCCGACATCGCCGAGCGGGCTGCCCGCTTCTACCACATGCTAGGCGATCTGGGACGGACCAACGACGTACGGCCGGAGGTGTTCCTCGCCCACAAGGACGCCCTGCTGGCTCACCTACGCGACTTCCACGACGAATTGCAGCGGTACACGCCCCGGTTGCGCGCGGCGGTGTACGAGGTCGAGGCGACCGGGCTGGACCGGCTGATCGAGGCCGCCGCCGAGGCCGACGAGCGACTGTTCCACACCCCGGTGCAGCGGCTGGAGGACTGGCGGCGGCGCTGGGCGGGGCTGCGGTCATGGTTGGCGCCGCCGGGCCCGGAACAGCCCAGCGAGGCGGACCGATTGTCGGACGCCACCATCGCCGCGATCGGTGACGTTCTGGCTCTGTTGCGCCGGGTCACCGAGGCGCGACGCGGCGGGGTCAGCCGGGAGTCGCAGTTGCGGCACCTGGCTGCGTGGTTCACCCACACCGGCACCCAGGAGGCCGCGCACGCCCTGTTCGACGTGGTGTTCGGCCTCGGCGCTCCGCGCCACGCCGGGGTGGCGCACCCGGATCCGGAGGCGATCGCCGGCCGGTTGTCGTGGTGGGAGGCGCCGCCGGTGGAGCTGTCCCGCACCCTGGTGACCACCGGCCGGGCACCGGGGCAGGGTCGGGGACGGCCGGCCCGGCTGGACCGGGTCGACGACCGGCGGCACCGGCTGCGCGGCGACCAGCTCGCCCGGGAGCGCCGGTTGGCCGACGCGGCGACGGCGCTGGCCGCCGAGGGCGTGGACGGTCACCAGTTGGACGGATCGCAGACCCAGGTCCTGCTGCGCCTGCTCGACATCGCACTGGCGGCCCGGGTGGGTGGCCGAACCGGGGTGCCGCTGGCAGCCGCCGCGCACGGCGTGCGGCTGACCCTCACCCCGACGCCGGGTCGGTTCACCACGGTGCGCACCGCAGAGGGCCAGCTGCATCTGGACGGGTACACGCTGACGGTCACCGCCGCGCAGCACACCGCGGTCCGCCGTCCCGAGCTGGTGCCGGCGTGACCGCGGAGGCGGGGGTGCCGCGGCCGGCGGCGCATCGGTTCGCCATCGATGTCCCGGAGTTGGAGTTGGCGGATTACCAGCGGGCGGTCCGGCTGATTCTGCGCCATCCCCTGATCACGGCGACCTGGCCCGACGAGCGGGCGCTGCCCCGGGTGCGGCGGTTCGCCGCCACTCTGCGCCGGGATCTCGCCGAGGCGTTCGGATATCGACTGGAGCTACACGGTGCGACGGCCCGGCTGGTACGGGCGAAGGACCGGCTCGACGGCACCCAGCCGGCGGTGTCGCGCACCGGGCGGCCGTTCGACCGGCAGCGCTACGCGTACCTGTCGTTGTGCCTGGCGGTGCTGGGCCGCGCCGGGATCCAGATCACCCTCAGCGAGTTGGCCGACTCGGTGGCCGGCGACGCGAACCGGATCACCGGCCTGGGGTTGGATCCGGACCATGGCCCGGACCGGCGAGCGTTCGTGGACGCGGTCGGCTGGCTGGATGAGCGGGGTGTGCTGCGGCTGGCCGACGGCTCCAGCGCCGCCTGGGCCAGTGACCCGGGGGCCGGGGAAGCACTGTACGACGTGGCACGGGACGTGGTGTTCGCGCTGTTCCGCCCGACCCGGGTGCTGCAGCACGTCGATTCGGTGTCGGTGCTGCTAGACCGGGCGATGAGCAGCAGCGGCAACGCCGAGCGCCGGCAGGCGGCCCAGGCGGCCCGGCGGGCGGTGGTGGAGTCACCGGTCGTCTACCACGCCGACGTCGAGCCGGCGGTCGCCAACCATCTGCGCGGCTCCGCGCTCGCCGCCGACCTGGCCCGGCTGACCGGGCTGCGGGTGGAACGGCGGGCCGAGGGTGTGCTGCTGGTGGACACCGCCGGGTTCACCGCGGAGCGGTTCCCGGGCACCGGCTCGGTGGCGCAGGCCGCGGTGCTGCTGGCGGTGGAGATGGCCGTCCGGATCGCGGATCCCGACGGCCGCCGGGTCAAACGGCTCCCCCCGCCCGACGGGCACGCCCGGCAGCAGGCGCTGGCGAGCCACATCGACACCGGCCTGCCCACGGCCACCCTGGTACGCCTCGACGACGCCGCTCCGGACGAGCCGTGGACCGCCGAGGACCGGGGTGACCACGACGAGGCCGACGGTGCCGGCCGGTTGCCGTTCATCACCGACAGCTTCCTGCGTACCGCCGTCGGGGAGATCCTCCAGCGGTACGGGACCGCGTTCGGGGCCCAGTGGCACGCCGACCCGGACCGGCTACGCGTCGAGGCGGTCGCGCTGCTGGAACGGTTCGGCGCGGTCACCGCCGTGCCGGGCGGGGTGCTCGTCCGGCCGCTGGTGGGTCGGTACCGCCACACCGTCGCCACGGTCAAGCCCCGCGCCACCACCGAAACCCTGTTCTGAGGAAGTCGATCGTGATCGAGCAACGCGCCGTCCGCCGGTTCGCGCCCACCCGGGCCGGGATCATCAACCTGTGGGACTACCGGGACGAGGAGTTCAGCTTCGTCGACGGGTGGCTGGTGCTGCGCGGGCCCAACGGATCCGGCAAGACCAAGGCGCTGGAGGTGCTGTTCCCGTTCGTCCTCGACGGGCGGATCGAACCGCGCCGGCTCAATCCGTTCGCCAGCGAGGACCGGACGATGAAGTCGAACCTGCTCTACCGGGGGCAGGAGGTCACCCACGCGTACGTGTGGATGGAGTTCGGCGACGGCGAGCAGTACGTGACCGTCGGCATCGGGTTGCGGGCGCACCGGCACGTCGACCGGGTCACCCGCTGGCACTTCGTGGTCGACGGCCGGATCGGGGTGGACTTCTCCCTTCTGGACGCCGACGACCGGCCGCTGACCCGCCGCGACCTGATCGACCGACTGGGCACCGAGGCGGTGCGGGACTCCGCGGAGGACTACCGCCAGCTCGTCGACGCCCGGCTGTTCGGCCTCGGCCCGGCCCGCTACGAGCAACTGCTGGACCTGGTGCTGACCCTGCGCAAGCCACAACTGGCCAAGGACCTCAACCCGGTCGAGCTGTCCCGCACGCTGCAACGGGGGCTGCGCCCCGTCGAGGACCACCTGCTGGTGGAGGCCGCCCGCTCGTTCGACGACATGGAGGCGGTCGCCCGTACCCTCGAAGGACTGGTGGCGGCGGACGCGGCGACGGCCGCGTTCCTGACGGTCTACTCCACCTATCTGCGGACCCACGCGCGGGCCGCCGCCGACGCCCTGACCGCCCGCCGCGACGCGGTCACCACGCGGTCCAACGCACTCGACGACTCCCGTCACGCGGCCGGCGCGGCGGCCGAGGAGGAGTCCGCGGCGGGTGAGCGGCTGCGGGCCGTGGAGGGCGAGCCCGGACGGCTCCGCGCCCACCTGGACAGCCTGAAGGCCTCGGCGGCCTACCAGTCCCACGAGCAGCTCGCCGACCTGCAACGGCACGTGCACGACCTGGCCGAGGCGGCCGGGCGGGCCGACGAGGCGGTCGTCGCCGAGGAGAGCGCTGTGGCGCGGCGGCGTACCGAATCAGAACGGGCGACGGTCGCGGCCCGGGACACGCGGACGGCGGCCGACCGGCTCGCCGCCGATCTCCTGCTCGACGCCGAGGCGGCCGGGATAACCTGGAGCGCCGACGACGCCGCCCCGGACGACCTGCCCGCCCGGATCACCGCGCGGGCCGCCGCCCGCCGCGACGACGTGCGCGCCG
>NZ_JBXUOW010000110.1:0-10472 GCF_057196645.1 Micromonospora sp. ATLC16 | reverse complement strand
ACCACACCCCCCCCCCCCCCCCCCCCCCCCCCCCCCCCCCCCCGCCCCCGCCCCGGCCCCCCCCCCCCCCCCCCCCGCTTCCGGCCCCCATCACCAGGCGGTGTCGAGCCGGTGCCGTTGCTCGGGCGTGAGTTCCAGGTCCTCGGTGGCGAGGCTCTCGTCCAGCTGCGCCACCGAGGAGACCCCCACCAGCGGGATGGTGGGAATGTCGCCGTCGAGCAGCCAGGCCAGCACCACCTGGTTGACCGTCGCGCCGGTCTGCGCCGCCACCTCGCGCAGCGCGGCCAGCCGCACCGGCGCGCTCGGCAGGTCGTACTCCGGCCCCAACGGCTTGTCGTCGCGGACGTAGGCACCCCGCAACAGTGACCGGTACGACACCAGGGCCAGACCCGGCTCGGCCCGCAGGTAGCTGGTCAGGTCGCCGCCGACCGCGCCTACGTTGCCGTCGGGGTCGAGGTCGGTCGGCCCGTCCAGCCGATCTCGTCGCCGACGCCCCGGCTGCGCCGCCACCGACCGAGCAGCTCCTCGCTCTCACCACCCTGCCCGCCGGTCATCCAGAAGGCGTAGTTGTCCGATGTGTCGATGAAGGTGCCGCCGGCCTCGACGAACCGGTCGAGGATCGCGTACGAGGTGGCCTCGTCGGTCTTCGTGCCGAACAGCATCGCCCCGAGGCTGAGCAGCTGACCTCGCGGCGGGTACGCGGGTCGTTGCCGATCGTGCGGTACCGCATGGAAACTCCTCTCGCGCGCCCGAACCGGTGGGCGCGGCACCAGCCTGCGTCTTCGAGCGCACTCGAGGTCAACCCCTTGACCCTGCCCACTTGGCCGAAGGTCCATCGACGGTGACACCTGAGCCCGGTGTGCATCGGCAGCCCCACCCATACGGTGTGTCCCTGCCCTATGCCACTGAGTAGAGGAGCCGCCCTGTGTCGCAGCTGCCGGACCTGCCCTTCGGCTTCGAGTACGCGGCACTCGGCCTCTTTCTGGTGGCCGTGCTCGTCGGGGTGGTGCAGCAGTTCTTCGCCGACTGGATCAAGTCTCTGCTGGCCCGGCTGTGGGGCCTCGTGGCCGGTCGGCGACGCGGCATCCGGGCCGACGAGTGGCGTCGCTACCGCGCCTGGGTCGCCCGCACCTACACCCGGATGGAGCTCGGCTTTCTCCGGGATGTCTCGGTCACGCTGAACGAGGTGTACGTGCCGTTGGAGTACGAGCAGGACGGTCGGCGGGTCGACATCTACCGCGACGTGCAGGACCGTCGGCGCACGGTGATCCTCGGCGCGGCGGGGGCCGGCAAGTCGATGCTGCTGCGGCACTCGATGGTGCGCTGGGCGGCGGCGCCAGAGCGGTTCGAGCGGGTACCGGTGCTCGTGGAACTGGCCCGGTCCAACCGGGACGGACGCACGATCCGGCAACTGATCGCGGAGGCCCTCGGCCGGCCCGACGACGAATCGGGGAGCCGCCGACGGCACCGCCGCGCCCACCCGCTCGTCGCCGATGCGGAGCAGGTGGTCGAGGTGGCGTTGGCCGATGGCCGGCTCTGCGTGTTCCTCGACGGGCTCGACGAGGTGGTCACCGAACGGCGCGGCGCGGTCGCCGAGGACATCAAGGAGTTCGCCGAGCGCCATCCGACGACGCAGGTGGTGGTCACCTGCCGGGACGCGGTCTACGACGGTGACCTTCGGCCGGTCTTCGACCGGGAGATCCGGGTGGCCGGCTTCGACGACGCCGGTATCCGGCACTTCCTGCGGCTCTGGTTCACCCGACGACGGGGCGCGGAGCCGCACGCGACCGGGCGGGAACGCGACGAGGTGTCGGCTGATCCCCGGCACATCGTGGAGCAACTGCTGGCGGAACTGCGGTCGAGCCCGACGATGATGAGGCTGGCCCGCAGCCCGCTCATGCTCACCATGATCAGCACGTTGTACGAGGCGGACGCCGGTGCCGGTCCGATGTTGACCAACTCGCGGGCGGAGTTCTACCAGCAGGCCGTCGAGCACCTGCTGCGCCGGGACCGGGATCTCGGCCGGCACCGCAACCTGGCGCGCTACCAGGCCGGCCACAAGCTCATGGCGTTGCGGGCGATCGCGCTCGCCGCTCAGGGTGGTCGGTCTCAGGGCACCGACCGGCGGGTCATCGGCGAGGCGGAGGTGTACGCCGAACTCGCCCGCATCCTGCCCCGCTTCCGGCTGGCCGAGGAGCACCTGCCGCGCATGGTCGACGAGATCGTGGAACGCAGCGGGCTGTTGATCCGCATCGACGACAACAACCTGCTCTACGAGTTCGCCCACCTGACCTTGCAGGAATACCTGGCGGCGGTGGAGCTCGCGGACGATCCCGAGCGACTGCTCGGGCTCTACCGGGAGAACCCGGGCCGGTGGCGGGAGACGGTGAAACTCTGGTGTGCCGGGGCCAACCGCGACGCCTCCGGCGTGGTCCGGCAGATCTTCGCCGGTGACGACCGGGACAAGCTGCTCGCCCTGGAGTGCGTCGCCGAGGCCCGACAGCTCGATGAGAGCCTCGCCGCGACCATCGTGGACAACCATGTGCGGCTGCTCGGCAGGCCGATAGCCGACAGGCATCTGGTGCTGGCGGCGCTCGGCGCGGTGGCCGGCAATCCGGGGACGTTCGGTCAGCAGTTGTTCGACAACCTGTCCCAGCAGGCGCGCTCCGGCGGCCAGGTGGCCGAGGACGCCGTGGTGGTGCTCGCGGAATCCCGCCGCCGGGAGGCGATCGAGTTGCTCAGCGAGATGGCGGTACGGGTACCGGCGGCCCGTGCGGCGTTGCGGGCCACTGGTGAGCTGGCCATCCCGACCCTCGCCGCCCGGGCCGGTGCCGGCTCGGTGGCTGCCGTCGACGACCTGGCCGCCGTCGGCACGCCCGCCGCCGCCGTGACGCTGGCGGAGCAGTTGTGGGCGGCAGACCGGAAGGTCGCCGTGCGCGCGGCATGGCGGCTGGCCGTCCTGGTCGGTGCGCCGGACGTGGAGAACGAACTGCGTACCTTCGACCCCTCGGCGGTGGAGGCGGCGTCCGTGACCGCCGAGGCGGTGCGGTTGACCGACCGGCGATCGGGACGGGTGCCGGGCGTGGAGTGGTACGACTGGCTGTGGGCGCCCTTCGAGCCGGGCACCCCGATGGCCCGGACGATGGGCCGCCTCGGCTGGCTGATCCTGGAGTCGACCGACGACGCACCGGGTGATCTCGGCACCGTCGACGTGCGTCTCGCGATCGCTCTCGTCGCGTGGGCCGGCGCCTTCGGCACCGACAAGGTGTCGAACGAACTGACCGAGGAGCTGACTCGTGAGGCGCACGGCTTCGGCTACAAACGGCTGCTTTCCGGTGCTGTCCGCACGTACGAGATCCGGGACATGCTCGACCTGGTGGCCCGGCGGGAGCCCGGTGCCGCCCGCGACATCGCGGTACGCGCCCTGGCGCATCGGATGTCCGGCTGGCGGGCGGCGTTGCTGGCCAGCCTGCCGACGCCGGTACTGACGGAATTGGCCTGTCGACTGTGGAGCAGCACCAGCCTCGGCGCTGACCTGCGGGACTGGCGGACGCTCAACGAACGGCCGAAGAAGCCGACGGTGCTGGTCTTCCTGCGCAACGTCGCCGGCACGCTCGGGGCGCTGGCCGGCGTGACCCTGGTCGGCATCGCGATCACCCGCTCGTTCGGCACGCTGATCGACTGGTGGGCGTGGGGGCCGGTGGAGGTCGCGTCGCTCGTGGTGGGGTGCACGTCCCTGGCGGTCATCTGCTTCGTGGTCGCCCTGCTGATGCCGGCCGACCACGACCTGTTGTGGGTACCCGCGGTCTTCCTGTTGATGAGCGGGGTCGGGGTGGCGGGCGCGGGAGCGCCGGTCGCGTTCGCCACCGTGGCCGGCTGGCTGGGCGTCGCCTCCACCGTTGTGCTGAGTGCGGCGCTGGTGGGCGCGCTGGTCGCGCTGGTGCGCTTGACCGGCCACCGGGAGCGGGCGTTGCGCAACCCGTATCGGGCCCTGCTCGACCGGGTGCCGACGGCCCGTGCCCACCAGACCGTCATCGGTCGCCAGGCCACCGGCGGCAGTGCTCGGGTGCGGCAGCCGGTGCGGACCGGCGGCTGACAAGTGCCGCGCCGGATCAGCGTTGGCGTAGCGCGGTGGAGGTGAGGCGGTAGCCGATGGTGTGCTCGACCAACCGTTCGACCAGGTCGGCCTTGCGCAACCCGGCGACGCCGCGCAACCCCAACTCCGTGCCCAGCTTCCGCAGGTCGCGTAGCGGCCAGGGGGAGAGGTACGCGGTTCCGTCGGCGCGGCTGTTCATCGTCGCCAGCCGGTCGACGGCGACGGTCAGGTCCTGTTGCTCGCTCATGCCGGCCCTTCGCTTCGCTGCGGCTGCCGGTCCGGCTGGAGATGTTCGAGGAACTCGGTGGCGAGGCGGCGCAGTTCGTCGCGTACGGCGGGTACCGTGACGCGGTCGCGCAGCACCACCGGCACGCCGCGCGGGGTGTTCGTCGCGTAGAGCGTGACGTTCTCCCGCAGCGCGGTGGGGAAGACCGGCAGGCCCAGGTTGCGGACCTGGTCCATGTAGCCCTGGTGGGTGGCGATGGGCTGCTGGGACAGCAAGTGGATCATCGTGAAGACCACGCCGGCCACGTCGGGGGCCACCTTCTGGTGCCGGCGTACGGTGGCGAACCGGCGGGCGTCGGCGTTGTACTGCTCGACCAGCTCCCGCACGTTGCCGTGCAGGTAGTCGATGCCCAGGGTGGACAGGTAGTCGGCCCGGGCCGGGATGACCAGGTGGTCGCTGGCGATGATGGCCGACTGGGTGACCACGTTGAAGTTCGGCGGGCAGTCGATCAGCACCATGTCGTACGGGTCGAGCCCGTCGGCGAGCAGCCCGTCGGCGAGCGAGCCACGGACCCGGAACAGTTCGGCGTCGTACTCCTCGCCACCGGCGACGCTGCGGGCCAGGGCCAGGTCGATGTCCACGAGTTGCAGATGCGACGCGATCAGGTCGAGCCGGCCGGCGCCGCTGAGCCGCGAATTCGCCGGTCCGGGTGACACCACAAGTTCACCGAGCGTGACCGACGGGTTGCCCTCGCGTAGGCCGTCGTACCAGCGTTTCACCGTCCGGCTGTCGCGCAGCCGTTCCCGCCAGTCGTCCGGGTCGTAGAAGCCGAAGGTCAGGCTGGCCTGCGGGTCGAGGTCGATGAGCAGCACCTTCATCCCCCGGTTGGCCAGTTCGGCACCGAGGTTGGCGGTCACCGTGGTCTTGCCGACCCCACCCTTGTAGTTGATCACGGACACGACGTACATCGACGTACCTCCCCAAGACGACTGACGGTAGCGGGCCGTCCGCCGAAAAGTCGATCACGGGCGGGGCGTCGTGGATCTCGGCGTCACCGGGCAGGTGCATCACCTGCGCCAGCTCACCACCGTCGGCCGTCGACGGCAGCTGTGCCGTCAGGCCAGTCAGGATGGTGGCCGGGCCGACCGGGTCAGCCGGAAGTGCTGTCGTTTGCCGTCGTCACGGAGCACCACGCCGTAGCGGGACAGTTCGGCGCGCAGCTCCCTGGCCTCGCCGCCCCGGTCGTGCTGCAACGCCTCCTGGCGTGCCCGCAGCAGCGCGTCCGCGCCGGCCGGCAACCCGGGCAGGTCAGGCACCCAACGCCGGTACGCCGCGCGGTGCGGATCCGCCTCCGCCCACGGCCAACCGTGCTCCCGGAAGGCTTCGGTCAGCTCCCTCGCCGGCAGGTCGACCGACTGCCGGGCCAGCTCGGCGTCGTCCGCGTCGAGCAGCACCAGGTTCTTGCCGTCCAGGTAGACCACCCGGGTGTCCCGCCGGTCGATCTCCCGCTCGGAGCTGCCCTGCCGCAGCCGCACCTCGGCACCGGACACGGTCACTCGTACCCGCTCTGCGGTGCCGATGGCGGCGACGACCAGCCCGACCAGGATGCCGACACCCACCCCACCGGGTAGCGCGTACTGGTCGGGCAGACCGTCGACCGCCCGGAACAGGCCCTGCACCGGAGCCCAGGGCAGGTCGGCCACCCAACCCGCCCCGGCCACCAGCAACCCACCGAGCACGCCGCCGACCAGCGGGATGCCGCCCCAGAGCAGGACCAGCTCGGTGAGGCCACCACTGACCACGGTCGGCGTCCCGTACGCCCTCACGCCACCTCCCGCCGCATGGTGCGGACCATACCGGCGACCAGCGGCACGACCAACCACAGCAGCAGGGAGACCGCGAGGCGCTGCCACTGCCCGGCGGTCACCTCGGCGGTGAACAGTGGATCCATGGTCCGCCCGGTGTCCAACCACTCGGCCGCGCGGTTCAGCGGCCGGACGAGTCCGCCCACGAACGACCAGACGATCGGCAGTACCAGATAGGCCACGATGGCCAACGGAGTGTTCAGCAGCAGCAGCCCGAACCCCGCGCCCATCAGCACGCTCGCCACCTGGAACACCACGGCGTGCGCCACCAGGGCCGCCTCGATCCGCCACGTGCCCGCGCCTCCCGTGGCACCGGCGATCGCCGTGCCGGCGGCGGCGAACGCCAGGCTGCTCAGCACCGCTCCGAGCGCCGCCAGAACCATCGCGGCGAGCTTCGCGGTGATCACCCGTTCCCGCCGGGGCACCAGGGCGAACGTGGTAAGCGCCGTGCGCTGTGACCACTCACTGGTGATCGACAGGATGCCGAGCACCGGAAGCAGCACCCCGACCGGCAGCAGGGACGTGGCGAAGAAGATGGTGAGGATCTGATCCGGCGCTTCGGCGTACACCAGGAGGAGCGCGACGATCACGGCGCTGACCAGGCCGATGGTGATCAGCAACCAGCGACTGGCCCGGGTGTCGACGAGTTTGCGCAGCTCCACGGCGGTCAGCCGGGCCAGCGACGGCCGGTGCTCGGCCCGGCGGTGTGCCGGAGCGGCCTCGGGCGTGGTGGTGACGGTGGTCATCGGACGACCTCCCCGGTCGGTTCGGCGATGGTGGTGGCGGGCACGACGGGGCCGGGAGCGGTGGCGGTCAGGGTGAGGAACAACTGCTCCAGGCCGCCGCCGGCCGGACGCAGCTCGGTGAGCGCCACCCCGGCGGCCAGGGCGGCCTGCCCGACGGCCTCGGCGTCGGCACCGACCAACAGCCCTTCGGAGCCCTCACTGACCGTCAGACCGGCCCGGGTCATCGCGGCCCGCAGCGCCGCACCGTCGCGGGCCCGCACGACCGCGCCGTCGCCGGCCAGCAGCTCGTCCTTGCCGCCCTGGGCCACGATCCGGCCGCCCCCGATGACCACCAGCCGGTCCGCTACCGCCTCCACCTCGCGCAGCAGGTGGGAGGAGAGCAGCACGGTGCCGCCCCGGTCGGCGAAGTCGCGCAGCAGGCCGCGCATCCAGAAGATCCCCTCCGGGTCCAGGCCGTTCGCCGGCTCGTCCAGGATCAGCACCCGGGGGTCACCCAGCAGCGCGTGCGCCAGGCCGAGTCGCTGGCGCATGCCCAGCGAGTACGCCCGCACCCGCCGTCGGGCCGCCGTCGGGCCCAGCCCTACCCGGTCGAGCAGCTCGCCGACCCGGAACCGGTCGGCGCCCATCGTCGCCGCCGCCACGGCAAGTGCCTCCCGGCCGGTCCGCCCGGCGTGCTGGGCGGAGGCGTCCAACAGCACCCCGACCGTACGGCCCGGGTTGGGCAGCTGCCGGTACGACCGACCATCGACGGTGGCGGTGCCGGCGGTCGGTGGGGTGAGCCCGCAGATCATGCGCATGGTGGTGGACTTGCCGGCCCCGTTGGGGCCCAGGAACCCGGTGACGGTGCCCGGTTCGCACTGGAACGACACGTCCTCGACGGCGGTGTGCCGCCCGTACCGTTTGGTGAGCTGGTGTACGGCGATCATGGCTGCCAGCCTGTCCGCGCCGGCCGGCCATCCGCAGCGGCCATCGGTCTGGCCCACACAGACCAAGGTCGACGCCGAGGTCTCGACTTTGGTAGCTGGTCCGGTGCCCGACGGCTGCCTACCATTGCGCCTGTGACCAGCGCCGCCGTACTCGATCACCCGGGTCTGCTACCCGGGTCGCTCGGCGCCGCGCCGCGCCGTTCCCGGCGTACCCCCCGCGACTGGCTGGTCGACAGCCTCGCGTTCCTGGTCTCCCTGGCCTGGGTGGTGCTGGCCACCTTCGACGCCGTCGACCCGAACCCGGGATTGGCCGAACGACTGCCTCACGACTGGATGATCGTCGCGGACGCCTTCTCCGGCCTGGCCTGCACGGCGGCGCTCTGGTGGCGGCGTCGCTGGCCGGTGGGTCTGGTGCTGGCGACGCTGCCGTTGACACTGTTCTCCTTCGCCTCCGCCATCGCCCTGGTGATCATCTACTTCACGGCGGTGGTGCACCGTCGGACGGCGATCGCCCTGGCCGTCATCGCAGCCGGGCTCGTCACCAACTTCTTCTTCCCCCTGCTGCGTCCCGAACCCGGCAGCCCGTACTGGGTCTCCACCCTCTGGGGAGTGGTGATCATCCTGCTGGTGCTGGCCTGGGGGATGTTCGTGCGGGCGCGGCGGCAACTGGTGATGTCGCTGCGTGAGCGCGCCGAGCGGGCCGAGGCCGAGCAGCAGC
Source organism: Micromonospora sp. ATLC16 (assembly GCF_057196645.1). Classification (NCBI taxonomy): domain Bacteria; kingdom Bacillati; phylum Actinomycetota; class Actinomycetes; order Micromonosporales; family Micromonosporaceae; genus Micromonospora; species Micromonospora sp. ATLC16. The sequence continues at coordinate 1,895 of NZ_JBXUOW010000110.1, read as the reverse complement.
TGCGGGTCGCCCAGGCCCGGCAGTTGGAGCGCACCCGCATCGCCCGGGAGATGCACGACGTGCTCGCCCACCGGATCTCGCTGCTCAGCCTGCACGCCGGGGCGTTGGAGTTCCGCCCCGACGCGCCCGCGCCGGAGGTGGCCCGGGCGGCCGGGGTGATCCGGGACAGCGCGCACGCCGCCCTTCAGGACCTGCGTGAGGTGATCGGCGTGCTGCGCGCCGAGACCTCGCCGCCCGACGAGCCGGAACGCCCCCAGCCGACCCTCGACGACCTGCCCGCCCTGATCGCCGAGTCCCGGGCCGTCGGAACCCGCGTCGACCTGCGGGATCGGGTCTCCGCGCCGGACCGGCTGCCGGTGGCCGTGGGACGCAGCGTCTACCGCCTCGTGCAGGAGGGGCTCACCAACGCCCGCAAGCACGCCCACGGCGCCGCCGTCACCGTCGGCCTCGACGGAGCGCCCGGTGACGGGCTGCGGGTGGAGATCCGCAACCGTCGGCCGGTGGGCGAGCTGCCCGGGACGGCCATCCCCGGTGCCGGCACCGGCCTGGTCGGCATCGCCGAACGGGTCAGTCTCGCCGGTGGGCGGTTGGAGCACGGCTGCGACGAGCGGGGCAACTTCCGGCTGGCCGCGTGGCTGCCGTGGCCGGCGACGTGACCGGCCCAATGCCGGCCGCCGCCGAGGGCGATGGCGCGGCGTCGGCGGTGTCCGCCCCCGACGCTTCCGCTGCCGGCGGCGAGCAGATGGTGCGGGTCCTGATCGTGGACGATGACGCGCTGGTACGCGCCGGCCTGTCGATGATCCTCGGCGGTACGCCCGACCTGAAGGTGGTCGGCGAGGCGGCCGACGGCAGTGAGGTCGTCCAGGCCGTCGCCGCGTGCCGGCCGGACGTGGTGCTGATGGACATCCGGATGCCCCGGCTGGACGGGCTGGCCGCCACCGAGGCGCTGCGCGGGCTGCCCCGGCCGCCGGAGGTGCTCGTGCTGACCACGTTCGACGCCGACGAGCACGTGCTGCGGGCACTGCGGGCCGGTGCCGGCGGGTTCCTGCTGAAGGACACCCCGCCGGTGGAGATCGTGCGGGCGGTGCGCCGGGTGGCGGCCGGCGAGGCCACCCTGTCGCCGACGGTCACCCGGACCCTCATCGAGCACGTCACGGCGGGGCCGGCGGCCGACCCGCGGCGGGACCGGGCCGCGCGGCTGATCGAGGGCCTGACCGAGCGGGAGCGTGCCGTCGCCGTGGCGCTGGGCAGGGGGCGTACCAACGCCGAGATCGCCGCCGAGCTGTACATGAGCGTGGCCACCGTCAAGGCGTACGTCTCCCGGCTGTTGACCCGTCTCGGACTCAACAACCGGGTGCAGGTGGCCCTGCTGGTTCACGACGCCGGGTTGGTCTGAAAACCGTTTGAACCATCCCGTCGCGGTGGCCGTACCACTGCTCGAGGTGCGGTGCTTGAAGCGCACCGCCACCGGAGCTGCGGGAGGTCTGCCGTGCGAGTCGATGAGCAGTCGATGGATCCCATCGATCAGATTCTGGGCGAGTTGCCGGTCCCGACGCCGTTGACCCCCGAGGACGTCCGGCTGGCCGTCCGGGCGGTGGTCGTGCACGCGGCCGAGGAGTGGCCGTCCGGGGCGCTGTGCCGCAACGACGGCGCCCGGTTTCCCTGCCGGCTGCATCGTTGGGGTCGGAAGGTACTGCTGAACCACGGGCTCAACGAGCGACAGCTCGACGCCCTGATCCGGCACGGCAATCCGTTCGTGCACGTGCCGTTCCCGTTTCTGATCAACGGGCCGTCGGCGGGACGTACTCCCGCCGCGCGTCCGGCGGGCACCGACCGGGCCGTCGGCTACCCGCCGCGGGCCGCCGGGCGGCCCGACCGCGCGGCCGGATACCCGG
>NZ_JBXUOW010000109.1:0-10557 GCF_057196645.1 Micromonospora sp. ATLC16 | reverse complement strand
GGTCGGCGTGCTGCTGCTGGCCGCGATCGTGGCCGGGGTGGCCGGGGCGCTGGCGCTGCTGCGGGCCGCCCACGGACCGCCGTCGGTGACACCGGTCGCCGAGTTGCTCCCGGCGCCACTCGGCGAGCACCGTGAGGCCCTGGCCGCGGCCCGGGCGCTGCGCCTCGGGGTGCTGCTGGTGCTGCTCTGCACGGCCCTGCTGATCGCCGCCGTGGGAGTCACCTGGTACGCGCCCGGCCAGCCCTGACCGGACCAGGTCCGGAGCCCGGCCCGGGCCGGGTTCGCTGTGCGGTCATCCGCGGGCGGCGACGCACCCGGTCAGGGACCGACATGGACGTAGCCGGCCCAGAGCTCCGGCAGGTCCGGCAGGTCCGCACGCACCTGCCGGACGGCGTGGTGCAGGGCCGACGCGGCCCGCTCCGGGTCGAGGCCGCCGGGCACCGCCAGCGCCGCGTACAGGTCCTCGCACAGCTGCACGGTAAGCGTGTCGGAGATGGCCCAGAGCGCGCCGATGACGTGCCGGAAGCCCGCCAACTGGAACGCGGTGCCCAGGGTCAGCGCCTCGTCCGGCAGGGCGGCGCCGCCGCGTACCGTGTCGCAGGCGGACAGCACCGCGAGCGCGGCGGTGGTGTTCACCGGCCGCCACAGATCCCGTACGTGCAGCGGGCCGCCGGCCAGCGCGAGCCGTCCCCGGGCGGGTGCGGCCAGATCCTGGGTGCCGTGACAGGTCAGGTGGATCACGGACGTTCCCGGCAGCGCGCCGAGCACCGCCGAGGGGGTGGCCGCCGCCCCGGTCAACGTCGTCACGTCGGTCACGTACCGGCGTACCACGGCCTCCTCCCCCGCCGCGCCGGGCAGGTCCGCCAGCCCCGACGTCCGCGGCATCCCGACCACCAGGGCCGAGGTGACCGGCGCGGACCTGCTCGCCGGCTCCCGCCGGGCCCGGACGAGCGCCCGCAACGAGGCCGTGTACGAGGAGACGACCCGGTCGAGGACCCCGGTCCCCCCACCCAGTGGGGCGGCGGCGTGCAGCGGCAGCAGGGCGAGCACTCCGGTGGGACACCACCACAGGCGGGCCGGGGCGGCCCCGGCATCCGGTGGCGCGGCGGGCGGGTCCAGCGCGTCCAGCACCGGGGCGGCGACCACCCGCCACAACCAGTCGAGGGTTTCCGGGATCCGGCGTCGGAACGCGGCCCGGCGACGCTGTGCCTCCGCTCCCGGGTCGCCAGCGGGCGTGGTGACCTCGGCGAGCCCGGTCAGGAAGTACGTGGCCCGCAGGTGCAGTTCACCGAGGGTCAGCTCGGGCAGCGGTACCACCGCCACCCGTCCCTGGCTGAGCACCAGCGCGTCGCAGCGCCGGGCGGCGACGTTCACCAGCACCACCGGGCCGTCGTCGGCTGCTCGGGCCAACTCGGCGAAGGGTGGCGGGTGCAGGAAGCCGGCGAACCCGGGTCGCCGCCGGATCTCCGCCAACACCTCGCGGCGCTGGACGGCCAGCTCGTGCCGGCGCTCCGAGCCCGCACCCCCCTCACCACCGGCCGCCGACACGGAGCGGGCCGGGGCCGCCAGCCCGGTGACCGGCGTGGGTCCGGCCAGGTCGAGGCGCGGGTCGAGGCGGTCGAGGGCGGTCTGGACGGCGGCCAGTCGCTCGGCCAGCCGGGGTGCCTCCGCGCGCAGCGCCGCCAGGTCGGCGCCGGCGTCGTGGGCCCGGGCGAGCAGCACCCCACGCCCGTACTCCAGCAGCTCCACCGCACGTTGCGGCCGGCCGAGCGCGAGCGCCACCGCGGCGGCGTCGCCGGCCAGGCCCGGGAACTGCCCGAGCAGCCGGCTCTGGTCGTCGAGATCCATGCCGTGCCAGGCCACCAGGTCGAGCAGTTCGATCGCCGTGGTGTAGCCCGCCAGGGCAGCCGGCAGGTCGCCGGCCTCGGCGGCGAGAGCGGCGTACCGCCGCGCGGCGGTGGCCCGCAACAGCGACGGCGCCGCCTCGATCTCGGCGGCCTCGCGCAGCGCGGCGATCGCCTCGGCCAGCTCGACCGCCGGCAGGTCGCCGGAGACGGCCGAAGCGATGGCGGTCGAGTCCGCGCGGTGCCCCGTGGCGGCCGGACCGTCGGAGACCGGACCGTCGGAGACCGGACCGTCGGGAACCGGTTCCGGCGCGGCGTCGGCCGACGCGGTCGCGTCACCGGTGGGGTAGGCGATCTCCTCGACGGCGACGGCCAGGTTGCCCAGGCACATGGTCCGCTCCGGATGGTCCACGGGCAGGGTCGCCACCGCCGCCCGGTACGCCGTGAGCATCTCGTGGGCGTCGGGGGCGTTGCGCGTGCTCCGGAACCTGATCAGCAGCGCGTTGCCGAGGTTTGTCAGCAGCCGGTACCGGTCGCCGGTCGAGGCGGCCGCGTCGGCGAGCGCCCACAGCAGGGTGATCGCCTCGTCGAGCGCGGCGGGATCCTCGGTGAGCTGGTGCCGCAGCAGGTGGCTGAGGGCGAGCGTGCTGATGATCCGGACACGTTCCTCGGGCTCGGCTTCCCGTTTCGCCAGCTCCGCCGCCTCCCGTAGCAGCGTGACCGCCTGCTCGGCGTCGGTCAGCGCGGCCGCCCGGGCCTGCTCCGGCGTGGCGCCGTCGTCGGCCGGCAGCGCGGCATTGACGACCAGCTCGGTGCGCCGGTTCAGCGCCGATCCGAGGTTGAACAGGCCCCGCATCCGGTCCGGATTACCGGCCGGGGCAGCGGCCACCGCCCGCCGCAGCACCACCACCGACTCGGTGAGGATTGCCAGGTCCTGGGTCCGACCGAAGAGCTCCTGCAGCACCAGACCGAGATTCGACAGGTAGATCGGCAGTTTCTCGGGATGCGCCGGGTTCGCCGCCACCTCGCGCAGCCTCGCCACGGCGGGTTCCAGCAGCTCCGGCTCGCCCGCCTCGTCGGCCAGCTCACGCAGCGTCTCGCCCAGGTTGCCCAGCAGATGCGGCCGCGACGGATGGTCCGCCGGCAGCAGCCGCTCCGCCTCGGTCAGCATCTCGCGGGCCTGCCGGAGGGTCGCCAGCCCACTCAGGTCGGCGTGCCATCGGCCCAGCGTGTACCCGAGGTCGCCGAGGCGCCCCGCCCGCTGCACCGGGTCGGTCGTCTCGTCGGCCGCCGCCCGCAACAGCCGCTCCGCCTCGCGCAGATCGTCAGCCCGGCGGTGCAGCGCGTAGCGCGCCTCCAACAGCTTGCCCTCGGCCTGCCAAAGCCCGCCCGCGTCCTGCCCCTCCCACCGGGGTCCGGCCGCCGCCGCCCGGTACGCCTCGATCGCCGCGTCCAGGTCGGCCGGGGTCTTCCGCCGCTCGTGGCGCTCACCGACCAGCCCCGCCAGGGTGGCCCGGAGCAGGCCGCCCTGCTCCTCGCCGAGCCCCGCGGCCAGCGCGGCACGGCTGGCGTCGATCGCCGTGTCCAGGTCACGGTCGGTGCCGCTGGCCACGAACCGTCTACCGGCGAGCGTCGCGTACGTGAAGAGCACGAGCGGATCGGCCCGGACGGACACCGCCTGCGCCAGCGCGTCGACGGCCCGGTCGAGGTCGGCCGGCTCGCCCCGTCGCTGCCAGCGGTCACGCAGCCGCCCCCCGAGGTTGACGCGGGCCATCAGCCACGCCGGCGAGCCGGCGGGGGCGGCCCGGGCCGCGTCGCCGAGCAGTCGGATCGACTCGTCCAGTGCCGCGACGTCGTCCGTTTGCTCGTACCGGTCGCCGAGGACGTTGCCGAGGTCGAACAGCCGGGTCGGACGTTCCGGGTCGCCGGCCGAGGTCGACTCCAGGCTCTCCCGGTGCGCGTCGATCGCCGCCGGAAGCGACCGCTGCCGACCCAGCCGCAGGTACTGATCCCGGTGCACCCGTCCGAGCGCGGAGAGGTAGTGCAGACGTTCGGGTGCGCCGGACGGTGTCCCGGCCAGAGCCCGTTCCAGCAGTGCTTGCGCCTGGTCGGCCACCCGGTAGTCCCCGGACCGCTCGGCGGCGCCCATCAGCATGACCGCCTGGACGAACAGCGCGGCCGGCCCGTCGGTGCCGGGCGCGGGGCGGGCAGCCGGGACGCCGGCACCGGGCGGCACCGGTCCACCACGGGCGCCGTCACCGAAGGCCCCGGACGTCGTCGCGCTCGCGGCGTCGCCGCCCCACGCCCGGGTGCCGGCCCCGGCTTGGGTCGACGCACCGGCAGGCCGACCGGCTGCGGGTACGTGGGCGCGGAGCATCGCCAGCAGCGACGGCGGTACCCGCTCCGGCGCCAGGCTGAGCAGCAGTTCGGTCAGCCCGACCGCCTGGACGAGGTCCGGCCCGTCCGATCCCGCCGGCAGAACCTGGTACCGGTACCAGTGCAGACAGGCCAGAAGGAACAGCGCCTCGGCCTCGCGTTCCGACGCACCCCGGCGGCTCACGCCGTCGAGCAGGTCGTAGAGCGGCTTGGCCTCGCGCAGCGCCTCGTGGTCCAGCACCCACCGCGGCTCCATGGTGGTCCCGAAGCCGTCCAGCCGCTCCCGCAGCCGCCGCACCGGATCGGACCTGAACCGTCGCCACATGCCAGCCCTCCCGTCGCAGGCACCGTCCGGTCAGCAATAGCAGGCCCGGCGACCGGCCGCTGTCCCGAAGCCGACCGGGGGTAACTTGAGGCTCCGACAAGCAGCGAACCGAAGGGGTGGCCCCATGGCGCTCGACACCGGCACCCGACCGGCAAAGGAGTCCGGCACCTACCGTATCGGCGGCGATCTTCAGGTCGACCGGCTCGGTTACGGCGCGATGCAGATCACCGGACCCGGGGTCTGGGGTGACCCGAAGGACCCGGCCGAGGCGGTCCGGGTGCTGCGCCGCGCCTACGAGCTGGGCGTGACGTTCATCGACACCGCCGACTCGTACGGTCCGTTCGTCTCCGAGCTGCTGATCCGCGAGGCGCTGCACCCGTACGCCGATGACCTGCTCATCGCGACGAAGGCCGGGCTGACCCGCGGCGGCCCGGGTGACTGGCGGGCGGTGGGCCGGCCAGAATACCTGCGTCAGCAGTGCGAGCTGAGCCTGCGCCACCTCGGGCTGGAAACCATCGGGCTCTACCAGTTGCACCGCATCGATCCGGCCGTTCCGCTGGCCGACCAGCTGGGTGAGCTGGCGTTGCTGCGGGAAGAGGGCAAGATCCGGCACATCGGGCTCTCCGAGGTGACCGTCGACCAGATCGAGGCGGCCCGCCGGATCGTGCCGATCGTGTCCGTGCAGAACCTGTACAACCTGGCCAACCGCGACGCGGAGGACGTGCTCGACCACTGCGAACGGCACGACCTCGCGTTCATCCCGTGGTTCCCGATCGCGACCGGTGACCTGGCCCGGCCGGGCGGCCCGCTGGACGCCGTCGCCGCCGAACACGGCGCGACGCCCGCGCAACTGGCCCTCGCCTGGCTGTTGCGCCGGTCGCCGGTCATGCTGCCGATTCCCGGTACGTCGTCGGTGGCGCACCTGGAGGAGAACGTCGCCGCCGCCCAGCTGCAGCTGACCGACGCCGAGTACGAAAGGCTTTCCGCCGCCACCGCCTGACACCCGCGATACGTCACCCCGCCCACGCCCCGTCGCCCCCGCGCCATGCCGTGCGCCTCGCCCCCTGCCGTGCGCTGTGCTGTGCCGTGCCGTGCGCCTGCAACATCGGGGAAAGTGCTGCCTGCGCCCGCCCGGATCCGACAACTTCGGGGAAGGTGCTGCCTGCGCAGCCCGCCCGGAGCCGGGGCAGGGACGGCGGGGTTGGTGTCCGGTCGGGCTTCGTCGAGGGCGGGTGGTCTGTCGGGTGGCTGCCGGCCCGGCGCCTCCTGGCGTACCCCGGCCGGCAGGGTGGGTCACAGGGCCAGGCAGTTCGGGTTGATCGCGACGTCCCGCAGGGCCTGCCGGACGACGGTGTAGATGGTGCCGTCGAGCAGCAGGCCGAGGTGGCCGACCACGCGCAGCGGGCACCGGGACTGGATCAGCACGTTCGTGGCGCCGTCGGCCAGCACCGCGTTGTCCACCGGTCGGACCAGTTCGTCCTGCCAGCTGCGCACCGTGGTCCAGCCGCCCTCGGAGTGTGCGACCAGGTCGACCTTGGCACCTCCGGCGGCGGCGCGGACCTGCCCGACGTATCCGCGCAACCCGGCGGCGGACGCGGTGATGTCGCCGAGCCCGAGGTTGGGCAGCTGGTAGATCCAGACCCGGTAGCCGTCGGCGCGCAGCCGGGCGGCGAGCGGCTCGTAGACGGCGGCGATTCCGCTGATCCCACCTACCACGATGACCGGATTGGCGCCGGCCAGCGCCCGCAGGTCGGTGCCGGCGGCCGTGTCGGTCGGCGTGGTCCCGGCGGACCCGGTGACGCCGTTGGGCGCGCCGGCCGTGTCGGCTGCGCTGACAGCGGTTCCCGCGGTGGTGGTTCCAGCGGTGGTGGTGTCGTCGCCCGCACCACCAACGGTGGTGGTTCCAGGGCCGGCGGCGCCAACGGCTCCGGCGCTGGTGGCGACGCGGGTGGGCGCTGCGCTGTCGGGTGGCGCGGCGGTGGCGGCGGGAGCCGCGAGGACGGCGGCGAGCGTGAGAGTCAGGACGGGGACAGCCTTTCGGAGCAGCATCGCTGCACCTCCCAAGGGGATCCCGGGGGCTACCGGGTGGAGGCGGTGGGATGTCCGATCGACCGTGCACTGATGATGCGGGGCGCAATCAGGAGACGTCAATGGGAAGTTACGCACGAGTAGCGGGTTGTCCGTGCCGGGCGTCCGGGAGCCCGGCAGCAGCACCGTCCAGGTACGACGAACGCCGCACGCACCGGGTGGGTGCGTGCGGCGTTCGGTTCGGCGCGGGTCAGCTGGCGGGCGTCGTCTCCGGCTCCGGCTCGGTACGGGGCGAACCCTGCTTCACGTACGTCGGGTGCAAATGCACCGGCTGACTCTCCTGCTGGCGGCGCTGCCGCGCCCGAACCCGCAGGTTGAGGAACTCCACGAAGATCGAGAAGGCGATCGGGCCGTACACGTAGCCCTTCGGGATGTGCTGATCGAAGCTCTCCGCGATGAGGCTCGCCCCGATGAGCAGCAGGAACGACAGGGCCAGCATCTTGACCGTCGGGTGCTCGTTGACGAACCTGCTGACCGCACCGGCCGAGACCAGCATGATGATCATGGCGATGATCACGGCGGCGACCATGATGGCGAGTTCGTCGACCATGCCCACCGCGGTGATCACCGAGTCGAGCGAGAAGACCACGTCCAGCACCAGGATCTGCGCGATGACCGCGCCGAACGAGACCACCTTGCCGCCCTCGCGGCCGTGGTCGGAGCCTTCCAGATGCTCGTGGATCTCGTACGTCGCCTTGCCCACCAGGAATATCCCGCCGAGCAGCAGGATCAGGTCACGCCCGGATATCTCCTGCCCGAGCACGGTGAACAGCGGCGCGGTCAGACCGATGATCCAGGACAACGACGCCAGCAACAGCAGGCGGGTGATCAGGGCGAGCGAGATGCCGATCGTCCGGGCCCGGGCCTGCTGGTGCTCGGGCAACCGACCGGACAGGATCGAGATGAACACGACGTTGTCGATGCCCAGCACGATCTCCAGCAGGAGCAGGGTCGCGAACGCGATCCACAGCTCGGGACTGGTCAGGAACTCCATGCCATCCTCGACTCTCACGACCGGCCGCCGGGTCGGCACCCGGACCATCGGCTGATCTGCATCATGATGGCCTACCGGGCCGTCCCCCGCTCCGCACCCCGACGGCCCCCGGCGCCCCGGCCAGCGCGACTCGATCCACCACCCGCTGGAAATCCCTCCACCTCAGTTGGTGAGCTTGTCGCCGCACTACAGCGTTGATCTGGACGCCTCATCAACCGGTGTTTCCACAGACGTCAGCCTCTGTGATCCTTTGGCTTTGGTCCATGATGGAGCGCCTCACTCTTGCGGCGACGGCCTGATCCACCACATCGACAGGTGCTGTTAGCATCACCGGCGGACGCGTCCAGCACCCATGAGGATCCGGCGAATCGATGTCCCCGAACGAGCAGGATCCGTATGTGCTTCTCGGCGTCAGCCGGGATGCGTCACCGGCGCAGATTCGTGAGCGGTACCTGATCCTGGTACAGGTCTGGCACCCGGACAAGCATCAATCCAGTCCGGAGAACGTTCGCGAAGAAGCGACCCGGCAGATGCAGCAGATCAACAGGGCGTACAAACTGCTCACCGACGTTCGGGCACGCGAGACGCGCGAACGCCAGGCCCGCCAGGCCGAGACACAGGAACGCGCGAAGCGCCAAACCGACGAACGCGCGACGCACCCGCGGGCGGGCAGTGGGCAGCGGGCCAGCGACTGGGCAGCACAGCAACGCGAGGCGCGTGAACAGGAGGCGCGGGAGCGTGCGGCACACGAACGCCGCGCCCGCGAGCGCGCGGCGCGCGAGGCCCGGGAGCAGGAAGCCCGCGAACGCGAGGTACGCGAACGGGCGGAGGCCGAACGGCTGGCGCGGATACGCGAGCGGGAGGCGCGCGAGCATCAGCATCCCCGCGCCCGGTGGACGCATCCCCGGTACCAGCCGGCGCATCTACCGGAACCGCCGACCATCGAACCGATAACCATCTCGTTGTCGGATGGCGCCGAGGGTTACACGCTGTTGGCTCGATCCGAAGTCCTTGAGTCTGTGGTCTTCTTTCCCGGCGCCGACGGCGAGCTGCTCCTGTTCCGCGCCAAGGAGACGCTGCACCGGTACCTGACCGAGACCAGCTCCCACGACCTGGCCGCCCTTCCCGGCTGGGACGAGTTCATGAACTCGATCCTCAAGGCCGGAATCAGCGTCGACGACGATCGGTCGTACGACCTCGGGCTGATCCTCTACAGCATCAGGCGCCCGGTGACTGACTGGGTTCCCCGGCTCTTCATCACCAACCGTGATCTCCTGGTGGACATCGCGGAGGCGTTCGGGATCGCCGAAGCGTTGGAGCTGTTGCACGTCGGCGCGGCGATCGACACGCTCGACGATCTGATGCGGGTCGCCGACCGACCACTCGCCGGATGGGGCGCACGGCGTCGGCTCGACGCCATGAATTCGGGGCCGGCGACTATCGCGTGGCGCAGAGTGATCCGGACCGTCGAGCAACGCGTGCGGTGGCTGCGCTGAGCAGCCAGCCTCGTCACTCCCCCGCGTCGCTGTCACCGGTCTGAATGGACCGGGCGGTCGGCAGCAGCGCATCGCCGAACTCCGGGAGGGTCAGCACGTTGACCGCGACGCCGGGCTCGACGAGCCAGAACGCCTGGGTCCCGTCGTGCAGACCGACGCTGTCCCCGTGCGGGAACTCTTCCAGGTGCCACGCGGCGCGCTCGTGATACTCGCCGAGGAAGTCGCGTAGCGCGGTCAGGTCGACCAGGCGGTCCCCGCGCAGCACGTGGACCCGCAGATCCACGCGATGGCCGTCGGGCACCTGTCGCTCCCAGACCCGGCTGGCGAAGCGGACGTCGCCCCACTCGGTGGCGAAGTCCGACACCTCGTCACCGACACCGGCCGGCACCTGCCCGATGCGGAAGCCGTCGAGCACCCCGCCGTCCCGCGTCTCGTCGCTGCTCATCCCACCGCCTCCATCGGTTCCCGGTGCCCAGGGTCAGTTACCCAGCGCGCGTACCTTGGCGATCGTCTCCTGGACGTGCTGCCGCGCGGGCTCGTGCCCCTGGGCCGCCTGGGCGAGCGCCTGCCGGTACGAGTCGATCATGTTGATCAGCGGCCCGGCGGCAACGCCCTGCAAGGCGCCGGCGACGAGCTGCCGGGCCTCGGCCGCGTCCTGCGCCGCCGCCGCGGTCTTCGCCTTCGCCTCGTCAAGCTTCTGTGCCGCCGCCGCCAGCCTGGCGATCATTTCTGCTGCGCTCACACGCCCTCCCCACGATCGCACCACACCAGCCTCGCCGCGGTCGCACGAGCGGCGACCACACAGGAGCGTACGAGATCCACACACCCATCGCGACCGCCCGACCCGGACGACCGCTCAACCCATGGTTCGGAAGAGCAGCAGGTAGCCGCAGAAGGCGAAAGGGACGGCGAGGAAGCAGACCAGGAAGCCCAGGACCGGATGGCGGGGCGGGGTGGCGGCACCGACGGCGGGCCGCCCCCAGCGGCCGAGCGCCAGCCAGCCACCGATCAGCGCCATGGCGGGCAGCCCGGCGAGCATCCAGGCGAGCAGGGTGCCCAACCCGACCACGCCGATGCTCCAGCCGACCGTCAGGACCAGCAACAGCAGCACCGCGACGCCGGCGGCACCGGCGTAGACCGCGACCGCTCGGGCCCGCGACGACCAGGCCGGTAGCAGCGCGGGCTGTTGGGCCAGCAGTTCCGCCTGCTGCCCGTGCCGGTCGGCCTCGTCGGCCCAGCGCCGGGCCAGCTCCAGTTCCATCGCCGGGTCGACCTCACCGGCGCGCGGGGCCGGCACCCCCGCCGCCGTCGCGCCCACCGCCACCGGCAGCGCCGGGCCCGGCTGTCCCACACCCACCGGGGAGTACGCCCCGACATCCGGCCGCCCCGGAGCGGCGGCTGCGCCGCCGTCCGACCCCGTCCCCGGTCCCCACC
>NZ_JBXUOW010000108.1:0-10639 GCF_057196645.1 Micromonospora sp. ATLC16 | reverse complement strand
GGCCGGGCCGGCCGGCGACGGGTCGACGGCCCGGACCGGCACGGTCGGCGCCTCGACCGTCGGGTCGACGTCGGGGCTGGCGGGGGACGGGGAGTCGGACCGCGCGTACTCGGCGCGGGACAGCTCGGGTTGCGACGGCTCGGCGTCGGTCGGGGCCGGCCGGCGCGGGTCGGACTCGTACTCGGTCATGTCCCTACCTTCTCCCATCGCTCTGCGTCCCGCCTTGGGGTGAACTGAGGATTGGCTGAAAATCACTCGTCGTCGATATCGCTGGCCGGTGCGAGCGGCAGCCGCACCCGGAAGGTGGCGCCGCCACCCGGCGTCTCGGTCACCTCGACCGTGCCCTGGTGCACGGTCACCAGGGCGGCCACGATGGCGAGGCCGAGACCGGTGCCGGTGTTGCCGTCGGTCCGACGGGTACGCGAGGCGTCCACCCGATAGAAGCGCTCGAAGACCCGCTCCGCCTGCTCGGCGGTGAGCCCCGGCCCGGTGTCGGCCACCTCGATCACTGCCAGACCGCCGGGCTCGGCGTGCAGCCGCAACGTCACCGCCTCTCCGGTCGGGGTGTGCCGCAGCGCGTTGGTCATCAGGTTGCCGATCACCTGCCGCAGCCGGGCGTCGTCGCCGCGCACCACCAGAGGCCCCGAGCCGGGCTCGATCTCCAGCTCGATCCGCCGGTCCGGCGCCATCGCCCGGGCCGCCGCCACCGCGTCCGCGGCCAGCACCGGCAGCTCCACCGGGGCGAGCGAGAGCGGTCGTTCACGATCCAGCCGGGCCAGCAGCAGCAGGTCCTCCACCAGCAGACCCATCCGGGCCGCCTCGTTCTCGATACGGCGCAGCAGGTCGGAGGTCCGTTCCGGGGCACGGGCCGCACCCTGGCGGTACAGCTCGGCGAAGCCCCGGATGGTGGTCAGCGGGGTACGCAGCTCGTGTGAGGCGTCCGCCACGAACTGGCGCATCCGTTCCTCGGAGCGGCGGGCCCGGGCCTCGGAGGCGCGAGCCCCCTCGGCGGCCTCCCGGGCGGCCACCTCGGCGGCCCGCGCCGCGGACTCCGACGCCGCCCGGGCGGTGAAGGCCAGCTCGATCTGACCGAGCATCGCGTTGAGTGCCCGGGAGAGCCGCCCCAGCTCCGAGGTCGGGCAGGGCTGACCGTCCTCCGGGTCGGGCACCCGTCGGCTGAGGTCTCCGCCGGCGATGGCGGCGGCGGTGCGTTCGATCTCCACCAGCGGCTTGAGGCTGGTCCGGACGATCGCCGCCCCGATCGAGGCGAGCAGCACCAGGACCGCCCCACCGACCAGCAGGTCGATCCAGATGAGCCGCTTGACCGCCTGATCCACGTCGGTGAGGTGCTGCGCGATCGCCGCCCACTGACCATTGGGCAGCTCGGTGTACAGCACTCGCCAGCGCATGTCGCTGGCCCGGGCCCGGGCGGGGAACGGCTTCCCGGCCGCCTGCTCGAAGCCGGCGGCGTTCTCCGGCCAGGGCGGTAGGTCGTTGACGTCGAACCGCTTGGTGTCGAAGTAGACCCAGGAGACCTCGCCGGACCGGCTGTCGGTGAAGACCACCAGGTAGTCGGTGGGCAGGTCGGTGCCGAACCGCTCGGCGCCGGCCACCGCTTCGAGGTTGTTGGCCGCGGTCGTCAGCCCCGCGTCCACCTGGTCGATCAGGTAGCTACGGTGGAAGATCGTGGTCAGCGAGGCGATCACCAGCAGCGCGGCGGCTACCAGGGTCAGCACGGCCGCGACCAGCTTGACCCGCAGCGGTACCGCGCGGAGCCAGAGCTTGCCCTGCTGGAGGGCGTTCACGCCGCCGGCTTGCGCAGGACGTACCCGACGCCGCGCAGGGTGTGGATCAGCCGGGGATCGGTCGTGTCGACCTTGCGACGCAGGTACGAGATGTACGACTCGACGATGTTGTCGTCGCCCCGGAAGTCGTAGTTCCACACGTGGTCGAGGATCTGCGCCTTGGACAGCACCCGGTTGGCGTTGAGCATCAGGTAGCGCAGCAGTTTGAACTCGGTGGGCGACAGCTGCACCCGCTGACCGGCCCGGTACACCTCGTGGGTCTCCTCGTCCAACTCCAGGTCGGCGAAGGTGAGCCGGGCGGGTGCCTGATCTCCGGTGCTGGTGCGGCGCAGCACCGCCCGGATCCGGGCGGTCAGCTCCTCCAGGCTGAACGGCTTGGTCACGTAGTCGTCGCCGCCCAGGGTCAGCCCACGGATCTTGTCGTCGGTGGCGTCGCGGGCGGTGAGGAAGACCACCGGTGTACGCGTGCCGCCCTCGCGCATCATCCGGATCACCTCGAACCCGTCGAGGTCCGGCAGCATCACGTCGAGCACCACGAGGTCGGGACGATGATCCCGGGCCGCGCTCAGCGCGGCGCTGCCGCTGGTGGCGGTGGCCACGACGAATCCCGCGAAGCGCAGGCTCGCGGAGAGCAGTTCGAGGATGTTCGGATCGTCCTCGACGACGAGCAGTCGCGCCTCGGTCTGGGTAGCGGCCATGCCGCCCATCATCCGCGCAGACACTGCGCCGCTGCTGGGCGGATCCTGGAAAAAACCTGTGAGCGACCCGGCCGGATCCGCTGGTTCAGCCACCGGGTCCGCCCGGCCCGGACGATCAGGCGGCCAGCGGCAACTCCCACTCCGGCTTCCCCGCCGTCACGGCGGGAGATGCCGCGGCCGGAGACCGGGCCGGCGCGACCGCGAGCAGCGCCAGCACGTCCCACCAGGAGACGTGGTTGGCGACCAGCAGAACCCGCCGCCGAGGCAGCCGACCACGCACTTCGAGGCGTACCCCGCAGGCGCGGGCCGTGGTGCGGGCCCAGCCGCGTAGCGCGGCCTGACGCTCCCGGGTCGGTAGCGCCGGGAGCAGGGCCGCCAGCCCGATGCCGAGCCCGAGCATGCCGAGCAGGCCGGCGGCGCGACCCAGTTGTCGGACGGTCGAGATGGCGGGAGCGTCCCCGGGGCCGGGCAGGCAGTCCGGACCGCAGCCGGAACTCGGCCGCCAGAGCGCGTTCACGGCTGCCCGCCGAGGAAGTGCCGCAGGTAACGCGGGTTGATCCGGTCCATGGAGAGCAGCACGTAGAAGTCGGCCACCCCGAAGTCCGGGTCGTACGCGGGCGCCCCGCAGATCTGGGCGCCGAGCCGCAGGTACCCGCGCAGCAGCGGCGGGACCAGCCGGGCGGATCCGGCGACGGTCTCGGTCGGCACGCCGGGCTCGGCGAACCAGGGTCGCAGCGGCCGGATCCGTAGCGGCGGCGGTGCCAGGTGCTTCGTCCGCGCCTGCGTCCAGACCTCGGCGGCGGCAAGGCCACCATCGGCCACCGGCACCGAGGCACACCCGCCGAGCCAGCGCAGCCCCCGCAGATGCAGGTAGCGGGCGATGCCCGCCCACATCAGATTGATCACCGCTCCGCTGCGGTGCGCGGGGTGCACGCACGAACGGCCGACCTCGACGAGTTGGGTACACAACGGGTCGAGCGCGGTCAGGTCGAACTCGCCCTCGGCATAGCGGCGGTAGGTGCGCCCCGGCGGGAGCAGCCGGTAGGTACCGACCACCTCGCCGCTGCTCTCCTGATGCACCACCAGGTGGTCGCAGTACCTGTCGAAGACGTCGCGGTCGAGGCCGGCCGCGTCGGCGGACACGGTGGCGCCCAACTCGCCGGCGAACACCTGATGACGCAGGCGTTGCGCGGCCTCGACCTGGCTGGGATTGTCGGCGATCGAGAGGGTGTAGCCGCTGGTCGTCAGTGTGACGCCCGCGGCTGGCAGAACGGCCATGCCCTCTGTGTAGCGCCCGGTCGGTTGCCGGCCATGGTGACCAGCGATGTCGATCCGGTGAACGGCGGTCGGCGACCGGTGGCCGACCCGCCACCGCCGCCAACCGCGGCGGCGTGCGAGGCTGCCGGTGTCCCGGCGACGAGGCCGGGCGGGCGGAGGGACTTGATGATCATCGAGGGACGCTTCAACGGGCCGCCCGGCTCGGGCAACGGCGGTTGGAGCGCCGGGATCTTCGCCGCCGCATACGGCGGGGACGGTCCGGTCGAGGTGACCCTGCGCCGACCGCCGCCACTGGACACCCCGCTGACCCTCGTCGACGCGCAGGTACGCGACCCGGCCGGCGAGGTGATCGCGCAGCTGTGCCCGGCGGGCGATCTCGGCGAGGTCGTCCCGCCGGTGGACCTGGCGACCGCCCGGTCGGCCTCGGCGGCGTACCCGGGGCTGGTGGAGCACCCGTTCCCCAGCTGCTACGTCTGTGGCCCGCAGCGCTCCGACGGCCTGCGGATCTTCCCGGGACGGCTGCCGAACGGCCGGACGGCCGCGCCGGTGCGGACACCCCGGCAGGTCGAGGTCGCCACGGTCTGGGCGGCCCTCGACTGCCCCGGCGGTTGGACGGTGATCGGCGCCGGCCGCCCGTACGTGCTCGGCCGGATCGCGGCCCGGATCGAGACCCTGCCCCGTCCCGGCGAGGATTGCGTGGTGACCGGTGCGTTGCTCGGCGCCGAGGGCCGCAAGGCATTCGTGCACACCAGTCTCCACACCCCGGACGGTCGGCTGATCGGCCACGCCCGGGCGACCTGGATCGCGGTGTAGACACGACGATCGATCGGCTCGTACCTGGGGATGAGGCGGCTCCTGCCTGAGGCGGATCACGATTTCCCGAACGAGACCGATTGAAATGCATGACCATAGACGTCACGCTGTGCAACGGCACATTTCGGCGCCGCCACGGGAGGAGAACGATGACCGACGGGCGACAAAGCCCCACCGACGACGCACAGATCGTGGTTTCCGGTCTGACCAAGCGGTACCGCAACGTGCTCGCGGTCAACAACCTGTCGTTCACGGTCGAACCGGGTCGGGTCACCGGCTTCCTCGGCCCGAACGGTGCGGGTAAGACCACCACCCTGCGGATGCTGCTGAACCTGGTCACCCCGACGGCCGGAGCGGCCACCATCGGTGGTCAGCGCTACCCCGACCTGGCCGACCCGCTGCGGCACGTCGGCGCGGTCCTGGAGGCGTCCAGCGCGCACAAGGGGCGCACCGGCGTCAACCACCTGCGGGTGATCTGCGCGGCGACCGGGCTGCCGAAGGAGCGGGCTGACCAGGCGTTGGACCTGGTCGGGTTGACCCCTGCGGCCAAGCGCAAGTTCAAGGGCTACTCGCTGGGCATGAAACAGCGACTCGGCATCGCCGCGGCGATGCTCGGTGACCCCCGGGTGTTGATCCTCGACGAGCCGGCCAACGGCCTGGACCCGGAGGGCATCCGGTGGATGCGCGGATTCCTCAAGGGGCTGGCCGCCGAGGGACGTACCGTGCTCGTCTCCAGCCACCTGCTCTCCGAGATGCAACTGCTGGCCGACGACGTGGTGATCATCGCGGCCGGACAGCTGGTCCGGCAGGGTCCGGTGGACCAGGTGATCGGGTCGATGGCGCAGGGCGTCCGGGTCCGGGTCCGCACCCCGCAGGCCGACGCGCTGGCCGCCGCGCTGAAGGGCGGGTCGGCGACGGTGGAGAACGACGGGCAGGACGCTCTCCTGATCGGCGGGGTCGACGCGCCGACGGTGGGCCGGGCGGCCCTGGCCGCCGGGGTGGAACTGCACGAGCTGACCACTGAACGACCCGACCTGGAACGGGTGTTCCTGGAACTCACGGCCGGAAAGGCGGGCATCCGATGAGCAACCTTGTCCGCTCCGAACTCCTCAAGATCCGTACGACCAGCACCTGGTGGTGGCTGGCCATCGGGGCGTTCCTGTCGATCGTCCTGGCCTTCGCCCTCAATGCCTGGCTGGCCACCGAGACCCTCGGCGGCGGTGGCGAGGAGTTCGGGTACACCGGCGACGCCGCCTCCGCGCCGGCTCAGGCGGCGAATCTCTACACCTCGGGGCAGTACCTGGGGCTGATGTTCGTGATGCTCATCGGCATCCTCATGGTCACCAACGAGTTCTTCCACCAGACCGCGACCACGACGTTCCTGGCCACCCCGCGACGCACCTCGGTGATCGTCAGCAAGCTCGTCGCGGCCAGCCTGCTCGGCTTCGCGTTCTGGCTGGTGACCACGCTGATCGACCTCGCCGCCGGCGCCACGTTCCTGTCCCTGAACGACTACGGCACCCAGCTCGGGGAGTGGGAGGTTCAGCGGGCCCTGCTGCTCAACCTGATGGCGTACGCGATCTGGACGGTGCTCGGCGTGGGCATCGGCACGCTGATCACCAACCAGTTGGGCGCGGTGATCACCGCCTCGGTGCTCTACCTGATCGGCACCCAGGTGGTGGGGCTGCTCTTCCTGCTGCTGGCCAACCTGCTGGACAACATGGCCGTGATCAAGTGGCAGGTGCTCTGGCCGGCCGCCGCCTCCCAGGTCATGATCACGCCGGGCGAGAACGAAATGTTGCCCGTGTGGTGGGTCGGTGCGCTCGTGCTGGTGGGCTACGCCGTGGTCAGCGGCGTGGCCGGCATCCTCATCACCCGGCGCCGCGACATCTCCTGACACCCGGTGGCAGACTCGGTCGCCCCCGCCTCGACGGGTCCGGTGCACCGGTGGACAGCCGGCGCGCCGGGCCCGTCGGCCTTAGCAGCGATCAAGGAAATGTGCACCGCTTACCGAACTTCTGGCATCTTCTGTGAATCCGGCCTCGCGACGGAGGCGGAAATGCCCCGGGGTTCGCTACGGCGTAGCCTGGAACCGTCCTGTGCGTCCGTCCCGACGCATCGGGCACCGCGTGACACACAAACCCGCGTGAAAGAGGCGATTACCGGCCGTGTCGACCCAGCAGACTTCGCAGGAGAACCCACTGGCGGGTTTCGGCCCGAACGAGTGGATCGTCGAGGAGATGTACCAGCGCTACCTCGCCGATCCCAGCAGCGTCGACCCGGCCTGGCACGACTTCTTCGCCGACTACCGGCCCGGTCAGAGCACAGCGGGCACCGGTGGCGGGCGGCCGACCACCAGCGCCGAGACCAGGGGCGCCGCGGCCACGACCGAGGCGGCCACCAGGAGCGAACCGGCGACCAAGAGCGAACCGGCGACCAAGGCTGAGCCGGCCGGCAAGCAGGAGCGCGGCACGGCGGCGACGCCGAAGCCGGCGCCCGCCGCCGCGAAACCGGCCGCCGCGAAGCCGACCGCCAAGGCCGAGCCGGCGAAGAGCCAGCCGGCCCGGACCACACCCACCGCCAACGGGCCACAGACCACACCGCTGCGGGGAGTGGCTGCCAAGATCGTTCAGAACATGGACGCCTCGCTGGCCGTGCCGACCGCGACCAGCGTTCGAGCCGTGCCGGCCAAGCTCCTGGTCGACAACCGCATCGTGATCAACAATCATCTCGCCCGGGGCCGCGGCGGCAAGGTCAGCTTCACCCACCTGATCGGCTACGCCCTGGTGCGGGCGTTGGTCACGCACCCCGAGATGAACAACTCCTTCGCCGAGGTCGACGGCAAGCCGGTGATGGTCCGTCCCGAGCACGTCAACCTGGGCATCGCCATCGACCTGACCAAGCCCGACGGCAGCCGCAACCTGGTGGTTCCCTCCATCAAGGCCTGCGAGCAGATGGACTTCCGGCAGTTCTGGCAGGCGTACGAGGACGTCGTGCGGCGCGCCCGGCGCAACGAGCTGACCATGGAGGACTACTCCGGCACCACGATCTCGCTGACCAACCCCGGCGGCATCGGCACGGTGCACTCCATGCCGCGACTGATGCAGGGCCAGAGCGCGATCATCGGCGTCGGTGCCATGGAGTACCCGGCGCCGTACCAGGGCATGAGCGAGGCCACCCTGGCCGAGCTGGCGGTCAGCAAGGTCATCACGCTGACCAGCACGTACGACCACCGCATCATCCAGGGCGCGCAGTCCGGCGAGTTCCTCAAGGTCATGCACGAGCTGATGCTCGGCGAGCACGGCTTCTACGACCAGCTCTTCACCTCGCTGCGGATCCCCTACGAACCGGTGCGCTGGATGCGCGACGTCGCGGTCGACAGCGAGGGTCAGATCAACAAGACCGCCCGGGTCCACGAGCTGATCCACTCCTACCGGGTGCGTGGCCACCTGATGGCCGACACCGACCCGCTGGAGTTCAAGATCCGCAAGCACCCGGATCTGGACGTTCTCCAGCACGGGTTGACTCTGTGGGACCTGGACCGCACCTTCCCGGTGAACGGCTTCGCCGGCCGGCAGCGGATGAAGCTGCGGGAGATCCTCGGCGTGCTGCGCGACTCGTACTGCCGCCGCGTCGGCATCGAGTACATGCACATTCAGGACCCGGCCGAGCGTCGCTGGATCCAGGAGCGGGTCGAGCGCAAGTACGAGAAGCCGCCGGCCGGCGAGCAGAAGCACGTGCTCAACCGGCTCAACGCGGCCGAGGCCTTCGAGACCTTCCTGCAGACCAAGTACGTCGGCCAGAAGCGCTTCTCGCTGGAGGGCGGCGAGTCGCTCATCCCGCTGCTCGGTGAGGTGCTGGAGGCCGCCGCCGAGGGCGACCTGGACGAGGTCGTCATCGGCATGGCCCACCGGGGCCGGCTCAACGTGCTGGCCAACATCGTCGGCAAGCCGTACGAGAAGATCTTCTCCGAGTTCGAGGGGCACCTGGACCCACGCTCCACCCAGGGCTCGGGCGACGTGAAGTACCACCTGGGCCAGAACGGCAAGTTCACCACTCCCGACGGCGACCACGCCGTGAAGGTGTCGGTGGTGGCGAACCCGTCGCACCTGGAGGCCGTCGACCCGGTGCTGGAGGGGATCGTCCGGGCCAAGCAGGACCGCATCGACCTCAAGCTGGAGGGCTACACCGTGCTGCCGCTGGCGGTGCACGGCGACGCGGCCTTCGCCGGCCAGGGCGTGGTGGCCGAAACGCTCAACCTCTCCCAGTTGCGCGGTTACCGCACCGGCGGGACGGTGCACGTGGTGGTCAACAACCAGGTCGGTTTCACCACCGCGCCGGAGTACAGCCGCTCCAGCCTCTACAGCACCGACGTCGCCCGGATGATCCAGGCCCCGATCTTCCACGTCAACGGCGACGACCCGGAGGCCGTCGTCCGGGTGGCCCGGCTCGCCTTCGAGTACCGCCAGGCCTTCAACAAGGACGTCGTCATCGACCTGGTCTGCTACCGGCGGCGCGGGCACAACGAGGGCGACGACCCCTCGATGTCCAACCCCCAGATGTACCAGATCATCGACTCGAAGCGCTCGGTCCGCAAGCTCTACACCGAGGAGCTGATCGGGCGGGGTGACATCACCCTGGAAGACGCCGAGGAGCTGCTGCGCGACTACCAGGCACAGCTGGAGCGGGTCTTCAAGGCCACCCGCGACGCGGCCAGCACGCCACGTCAGCTGAGCCGCCCGCCCCGGCAGGACGAGCCCGAGCCGCAGGTGGAGACGGCGACCGAGGCGTCGGTCGTCAAGGCCATCGGTGAGGCGCACGTCAACCTGCCCGACGGCTTCACCCCGCACAAGCGGATCCGGCAGTTGCTCGACCGGCGGGCCCGGATGGCCGTCGAAGGCAACATCGACTGGGGTTTCGGCGAGATCATCGCCTTCGGTGCGCTGCTGCACGACGGGGTCACCGTCCGGCTCGCCGGGCAGGACTCGCGCCGCGGCACCTTCGTGCAGCGGCACGCCTCGATCGTCGACGCGGAGACCGGCGACGACTACCTGCCGCTGCAGTCGCTCACCGCCGACGGCGAGCGGTCCCGGCTCTTCGTGCACGACTCGCTGTTGAGCGAGTACGCCGCGATGGGCTTCGAGTACGGCTACTCGGTGGAGAACCTGGAGGCCCTGGTCTGCTGGGAGGCGCAGTTCGGCGACTTCGTCAACGGCTCCCAGTCCGTCATCGACGAGTTCATCTCCTCCGGCGAGGTGAAGTGGGGCCAGCGTTCCGCCGTGACCCTGCTGTTGCCGCACGGCCACGAGGGTCAGGGACCGGACCACACCTCCGGCCGCCCGGAGCGCTTCCTGCAGCTCTGCGCCGAGGACAACATGCGGGTGGCGAACCCGACCACCCCGGCGAACTACTTCCACCTGCTGCGCCGGCAGGCCTTGTCGCCCAAGCGCAAGCCGCTTGTGGTGTTCACGCCGAAGTCGCTGTTGCGGCACAAGCTCTGCGTCTCATCCGTGGAGGACTTCACCACCGGCACCTTCTCCCCGGTGCTGGCCGACCCGGCGGCCGGCAACTCCGAGCGGGTCAAGCGGGTGCTGCTCTGCTCCGGCAAGGTCTACTACGACCTGTTCCAGGCCCGGCAGGAGCGCGGCATCAGTAACACGGCGATCATCCGGCTGGAGCAGCTCTACCCGATGCCGGTGGAGGAGATCCGGGCCGCGCTCGCGCAGTTCCCGAACGCGGAGGACTTCGCCTGGGTGCAGGAGGAGCCGGCCAACCAGGGCGCCTGGTCGTTCGTCGCGCTCAACCTGCTGGAGCACCTCGACGGTGTCCGGCTTCGGCGGATCTCCCGTCCGGCCGCCGCGGCTCCGGCAGTCGGGTCGGCGAAGACGCACGAGGTCGAGCAGACCGCGCTGATCGAGGCGGCACTTCCCGCCCCTGACGAGAACTGACCCGGTCCCGGGGGGGGCGGGGGGGGGGGGGGGGGGGGGGGGGGGGGCGGGGGGGGGGGGGGGGGGGGGGGGTGCGCGGCTCAGCTCGCCCCGCGGG
>NZ_JBXUOW010000107.1:0-10874 GCF_057196645.1 Micromonospora sp. ATLC16 | reverse complement strand
GGCCACCGCCGCCGCCGTAGACGCCGCCCGGGCGTGCGCCACCGCCGGGCCGCTCGCCGGCCGACGAGCCCCCGTAGACGCCACCGGCCGCCGCCCCGCCACGGCCCCGGTCCTGGGTGGAGCCGAAACCGTCGCCCTTGCGCTTCGCAGCCCCGCCGTCGTGGCTCCTGCCCGCCGGCGCCGGGCGCTTACGAGCACGCAGGATTCCGAAGATGCCCGCGCCGACCAGCAGGGCGCCGAGCACGCCGACCGCGGCGATCAGGTACATGATGTCGGTCGGGGTCAGCCCGTCGAGGAACGACTGCCCGGACTTCTGCTCCGCATCGGGATCCTGCGCCAGGTCCTTCGGCCCCTCTCTGGAGGGGGTGTAGCTGAGGATGTTGACGGGGTCGTCGTCCTCCAGATGGCCGGCGTCGGAGACGGTCAGAAAGGTCTTACCGTCGGTCGAGTAGGCGATCGCCTCGCCGAACGGGTCGGCGAGGGCGGTGACCCGGGGGGTGCCCGTGGTGAGGGCGGCGACGACGTCGCCGTCGGAGACGTCGTACTCGAAGGCGTCGGCGTAGGTGCGCACGACCACCCGTGCGCCGTCCAGGGAGCGGGCCGCACCGGTGATCGCGACTCGACCGAAGGTGCTCAGTGGGTTCTCGGTGTCCGTCTTCGGCAGTTCGATGTCGCCGAGCTTCTTCATCGGTACGGGCTCGGTGTCACCGGTCTTGAGCGGCCCGTCCGGGGTGAAGATCTCAGCCTTGCCGGCGGTGACCTTCGTGATGATCAGCGGTAGCTTGTCGTCGCCGATCAGCAGCGCCTCGGCATCGCGCGGCTTGCCGTCCGGGTACGACAGCCGGTGCAGCTTCGGTTGGCTGCCGCCGCCGATCGGCATGCTCCAGACCGCCACCCGCTCACGGCGCTCGCGGCTTGTCACGTTGTCACCGGTGTCGGCGATCCACAGCGTCTTGCCGTCCGGCGCCACCGCGAGATCCTCGGTGTCGAGCGGCCCCGCCCCGGAGTAGGACACTTCGCGGACGACCTGGCAGTCCTTGTTGAGGTAGAAGACCCGCTTGCGGTCGTTCCGGTCGGTGCTGTCGTTGATGACGACGTAGCCGCCTTTCGTCGCCACCAGGCCGGACAGCTCACGCAGCCGCGGGTCGGTGACCGAGCACCGCTTCTTCCCCGCCACCGCCACCGGCGGCCCCACGACGGCGGCCGGGGGGGCCGCCACCAGGGGAGGTGCTGCCTTGGCAGGGATCGAGCCGGGCGCGGCCAGCGCGGCACCGGTGACCGTCACGGTGGCCCCGACCAGGCCGAGGGCAACCGTGACGGAGGAAACAGTGCGGAGCATGGATAGAAGTGTCGCATGCCGCAGATTTCCGTCGGGTGACGTGGTAGCGCGGCCATCACGGGCGATTACCGCCTGATACCGCCCGCCTGCGCCGTTTCGGCGTACGGCAGCAATTCGGCCGCGAGCGCCTCGTTGACCCGTACGTGCAGCATCGTCCCTTCCGGCAGGTGAGCGGTGCTGAGCACCTCGCCCTGCCGGTGCAGCCGGGCCACCAGGTCGCCCCGGTCGTACGGCAGCACCACGCGCAGCTCGACCGCCGGGCGGGGCAGCCGCCGCTCGATCGTCTCGCGTAGGGCGTCGATGCCCCGGCCGCTGTGTGCGGAGACGAAGACCGCCTCGGGCCAGAGCCGCTTGAGTCGGAGCAGGGTCTCCTCGTCGGCCGCGTCGGTCTTGTTGACCACCAGTAGCTCGGGCAGCCGATCGGCGCCGACCTCGCCGAGCACCTCGCGGACGGCCCGGACCTGCTCCTCCGGGTCGGGGTGGGCGCCGTCGACCACGTGCACGACCAGATCCGCCTCGGCGACCTCCTCAAGCGTCGACCGGAACGCCTCGACGATCTGGTGCGGCAGGTGTCGGACGAAGCCCACCGTGTCGCTGAGGGTGTAGACCCGTCCGTCGGAGGTGGTGGACCGGCGGGTGGTCGGATCGAGCGTGGCGAACAGCGCGTCCTCCACCAGCACCCCCGCCCCGGTCAGGCGATTCAGCAGGCTGGACTTTCCGGCGTTGGTGTAGCCGGCGATGGCCACCGCGGGCACCGCGTTGCGGGTGCGGCGGGCGCGCTTGGTCTCGCGTACCGTCCGCATGGCCTTGATCTCCCGGCGGAGCCGGGCGATGCGGTGGCGGATGCGCCGCCGGTCGGTCTCCAGCTTGGTCTCACCGGGACCACGGACGCCGACGCCGCCCCCGGCGCCACCGCCCCGGCCCGACCCACCGGTCTGCCGGGACAGCGTCTCACCCCAGCCGCGCAGCCGAGGCAGGAGGTATTCCAGTTGGGCCAGCTCGACCTGCGCCCGGCCCTCCTTGCTCTTGGCGTGCTGGGCGAAGATGTCGAGGATCAGCGCGGTGCGGTCGACGACCTTGACCTTGGTGCGCTGCTCCAGGTTACGCAGCTGGGACGGGGACAGCTCGCCGTCACAGATCACCGTGTCGGCACCGGCGGAGAGCACCACCGAACCGAGGTCGTCGACCTTGCCGCGACCGATGTAGGTTGCCGGGTCGGGCCGGTTGCGTCGCTGGATGAGCCCTTCGAGCACCTGCGAGCCGGCGGTCTCGGCCAGCGCGGCCAGTTCGGTGAGGGAGTTCTCCGCGTCGACCTGGGTGCCCTCGGTCCAGACGCCGACCAGAACCACCCGCTCCAGCCGGAGCTGTCGGTATTCGACCTCGGTGACGTCGGTCAGCTCGGTGGAGAGACCGGGGACCCGTCGTAGCGCCTGCCGTTCGGAGAGCTCGTACTCGCCGGTCGTGGCGTCGAGCTCGTCGTCGGGGATGGAAACGTAGGTCTCCTGGTCTCGCAAGCGATCTCTCCTGTCCGTTCTGTGCACGTACCGAGTAATCCTGACATGTGTCAACGCCCGCTGCACCTGGTATATGCCCACCCGCGGACCGGCGGATGCGGGGGCGGATGCCGGCCGCCCGGGGTGGGCGAGTAGAAATGCGGACGAGCCGTTCAGCGCCGACGGAGGGACCTGCGTGGCCACGACCCGACTGCCCAGTGCCGGATTCTCGATCACGATCCGGATCGCCGTGCCCGCCGACGCCTCCTCGATCGGCCGGCTCACCACGTCGGTGGGCGAGGCCGGGGCGATCGTCACCGCGCTGGACGTGGTCGACTCCGATCCGACGAACGTGATCGTCGACCTGACCTGCGACACCGCCGACGCCGGTCACGCCGACCAGGTGGTCGACGCGCTCAGCGCGCTCGACGGCGTGGACGTGCGCAAGGTTTCCGACCGCACCTTCCTGCTGCACCTCGGCGGCAAGATCGAGGTGAGTCCGAAGGTCGCGCTGCGCAACCGGGACGAGCTGTCGCGCGCGTACACCCCCGGGGTGGCCCGGGTCTGTCAGGCGATCGCCGACAACCCGGCGGACGCCCGCCGGCTGACCATCAAGCGCAACACGGTGGCGGTGGTCAGCGACGGCTCGGCCGTGCTGGGGCTGGGCAACCTGGGTCCTGCCGCGTCGCTGCCGGTGATGGAGGGCAAGGCGGCGCTGTTCAAGCGCTTCGGCGGGGTGGACGCCTGGCCGGTGGTGCTCGACACGCAGGACACCGACGAGATCGTCACCATCGTCAAGGCGATCGCGCCCGCCTACGGCGGGATCAACCTGGAGGACATCGCGGCACCGCGCTGCTTCGAGATCGAGGCCCGGTTGCGCGACGCCTTGGACATCCCGGTCTTCCACGACGATCAGCACGGCACCGCGATCTGCGTGCTGGCGGCGCTGACGAACGCGCTGCGCGTCGTGGGCAAGCAGCTCGCGGACGTGCGGGTGGTGGTCTCCGGCGCGGGCGCGGCGGGTACCGCGATCATGAAGCTGCTGCTGCGCCAGGGCGTCGGCGACATCATCGCGTACGACCGGCAGGGCGCCCTGCACCTTGGGCAGACCGATCTCAACCCGGCCTGGCGGTGGCTGGCCGAGAACACCAACTCCGACGGTTACTCGGGCGACCTGCCCGGTGCGCTGGCCGACGCCGACGTCTTCATCGGTGTGAGTGCCCCGAACCTGCTGACCGGCGACGACATCGCCACCATGGCGAAGGACGCGATCGTGTTCGCGCTGGCGAACCCGGACCCGGAGGTCGACCCCCGGGAGGCGCGCAAGCACGCCGCGGTCGTCGCCACCGGCCGCTCCGACCAGCCGAACCAGATCAACAACGTGCTCGCCTTCCCCGGCGTCTTCCGCGGCATGCTCGACGCGCACGCCGAGGAGTTCACCGAGGAGATGGCGATCGCCGCCGCCCGGGCCATCGCGGACGTGGTGGGCGAGGACAAGATCAACCCGACGGTCATCGTGCCCAGCGTCTTCGACTCCCGGGTGGCTCCGGCGGTCGCCACGGCCGTCCGCGCCGCCGCCCAGAACCCCACCGTCACCCCACCCCCGGCCGCCGATCCCGGCCCGGCCGACCTCCCCGAGATCGCCGCCTCCGCCTCCGCCACTCCCTGACGCACGCATCGCCGACCCTCCACTCGCGTCGATCATGATGTTGGCGGCATTAGTTGATCTCCGGAGAGCCGCTAACCTCATGATCAACGCAGGTCAGGGGGTCGGGAGGGTGAGGGTGCCGGTGGCCACGAGGAGGGCGGGGCCGGAGAGCCAGCAGGAGTCGGGGGTCACGGTCACCGTCAGGCGACCGCCGGGGACGTCGACGGCGACCGTTCCGGTCTCCCGGTCGGCGTCGCGCAGGGCCACCGCGGCGACCGCGCAGGCACCGGTGCCGCAGGAGAGCGTCTCGGCGGAGCCACGCTCGTAGACACGCATCAGCGCGTGCGCGTCGACACCGGTCGTCGCCGCGCCGCCGGTGGTGAACTCGACGTTCGCCCCGTTGGGAAAGACCGCCGGGTCGACGTCCGGGGCGCGGGTCAGGTCCAGCCCGGCCAGGTCCAGCCCGGCCGGCAGCGGGCAGACCAGGTGCGGATTCCCGACGTCCACCGCCGTGCCGGGCAGGGTCAGTCCGCCGAGGGCGGCGGCGGAGGCGCCGTACAGCCGTGGTCGTTGCATCGAGACGGCGATGGCGTCACCCTCGACCCGCGCCCGCACCACGCCGGCTCGGGTGGCCACCGGCAGCGCGTCGCCGGATGGTGCGGCCAACCCGTTCGCCAGCAGGTACCGGACGAAGACCCGGGCGCCGTTGCCGCACATCTCGGCGAAGGAGCCGTCGGAGTTCCAGTAGTCCATGAACCAGTCGGCATCGCCGGCCAGGGCGGCGCCGTCGGCGTGCTTCGCGGCGCGGACCACCCGCAGCACGCCGTCGCCTCCGAGACCGCGCCGCCGGTCGCAGATCGCCGCCACCAGTTCGGGCGTCAGATCGAGCGCGCCGTCCGGGTCGGGCAGGATCACGAAGTCGTTGCCGGTGCCGTGCCCCTTGGTGAACTCCACGCCTCCATCATCGCGCAGTCTCGCCGAGGATCCGCAGCGCGGCCCCGACCAGCCCCGGGTCGGCCGAGTCGAGCCAGTGCACCCGAGGGTCACGACGGAACCAGGACCGCTGGCGGCGGACGAAGCGGCGGGTGGCCCGGACCGTCTCGTCGTGCGCCTCGGTCTCGGTCAGCTCGCCGCCCAGGAAACGCAGCACCTGCTGATAGCCGAGCGCCCGGCTCGCGGTACGCCCCTGCGGCAGGCCGCGCGCGACCAGCCTGCGGGTCTCCGGGACCAGCCCGTCGGCCCACATCCGGTCCACCCGGACCGCGATCCGCTCGTCGAGCAGGGCGGTGTCCAGGTCCACGCCGATCTGCACCGCCGGGTAGTGGGGCGTCGGCTCGGGCAGCGCCGCGGTGAACGGCTTACCGGTCAGCTCGATCACCTCCAGTGCGCGCACGATGCGTCGGCCGTTGCCGGGCAGGATGCCGGCCGCCGCGCCCGGGTCGGCCTCGCGCAGCCGCGCGTACAGCGGTGCCGGCCCGAGCGCGGCCAGCTCGCCTTCCAGGCGTTGTCGCAGTGCCGGATCGGTGCCGGGGAACTCGAACTGTTCGAGCACTGCCCGCAGGTAGAGCCCGGACCCCCCGACCAGCAGCGGCACCCGGCCCCGGGCGAGGACGTCGTCGACCGCTGCCCGGGCCAGCCGCTGGTACTCCGCCACGCTGGCCGGTTCGGTGACCTCCCAGACGTCGAGCAGGTGGTGGGGCACACCGTCGCGTTCGGCGTCGGTGAGCTTGGCGGTGCCGATGTCCATGCCCCGGTAGAGCTGCATCGAGTCGGCGTTGACCACCTCGGCGTCGAGCGCGTGCGCCAGCGCGATGCTCAGCGCCGACTTGCCGGCCGCTGTCGGCCCGACTACCGCGATCACGCTGCCCGGGGCGGTCACGACCGCTCCCAGTTCGCCACGAGGTAGCCCACCCCGTAGGGCGCTGCGTGATAGCCCAGTTCGCCGCGCCAGGGGCCGCCCGTCGCCCGCGCCGCCCCGGCGAGCACCTGCCAGGGGGCCCGGCCGGCGACCTTGAGCTGCGTCGACAGGCCGGCGTCCAGGCCGAGCAGGGCGTCGCGGTCCGCGTCGGCCAGGGCCCGGGCGACAGTCTCGTCGTACGCCCCGGCGCGCGGATCGGCGTAGCCGGGCGCCTCCTCGCCCCGACAGGCCGAGCCGTCGCCCATCACCAGCAGCGCCCACGGCTGGTCCGAGCCGAGCCGGGCACCGAGGTCGGCGCAGGTCTCGACCGGTTCGTCCGCCCGCACCGTCGTCATCCGCCAGTCCGTGCCACGGGTCCTGGGCGTCGGTCGCCGGTCGAGCAGCCACGCGCCGACCAGCAGGCTGAGCGGGAGGTCGTCGGTGCCCGCCAGCCCGTCGGGATCGTCGCCGAGGCGTACCTCGAGCGGTAGCCCCCACGGCGCGAAGCTGCCCCGGAACGGGAAGTCGAGGTCGGCACTGCGGTCGCCGGCGCCGATCACCAGGACGGTCCGCGCTGCCGAGTCGAGCAGCCGGGCGACGGCGGCGTCGCAGGCGGTACGCAGGTCGTCCAGCTCGGACGCGGCGGTACCGGCGATCTCGGGGATGAGCAGTGGCGGGTGGGGGCAGACGGCGGCGGCGACCAGTGGCACCAGGCAACCGTAGCGGCCCGGTTCGGCAGCGTGTCCGCCGTGCCGCCGGCAAGGGCGACCGCGCCGCGCGTACGCCGTACGGTCGAAAGCGGCACGCCGGTCGGATGGCCCAAACAGGCCCTAGGACACCGTATGGTCACGGTCGGCGATAGGCGCTCGACGCGGACCGGGGCGCACCTGTGACAATGCCCGGAGAAACTTGGCTGCGCCGTGGCGGCGCCCGGGAGACTGCTCCCTGGTGCCGGGAGAACGAGGATGGGCACATGAGCGACTGGACTGCCTTCGGACGGGTGGACGCGGACGGCACCGTTTACGTCAAGACCGCCGAGGGCGAGCGGGTGGTCGGATCCTGGCAGGCGGGAGCACCGGAGGAGGGGCTGGCGCACTTCGCACGCCGCTTCGCCGATCTGGTGACCGAGGTGGATCTGACCGAGGCCCGGCTGAAGTCCGGCGCGGCGGACGCCAACCACTCGCTCGCCACCATCCGACGGATCCGCGCCGCCCTTCCCGAGGCTCACGTCGTCGGCGACATCGACGCCCTGGCGACCCGGCTCGACAAGCTCGCCACCGTGGCCGAGGAGAAGGTTGGCGAGGCCCGGGCGGCCAAGGAGGCCGCCCGTGTCGAGGCCCTCGCCCGCAAGTCCGCCCTGGTGGAGGAGGCGGAGAAGCTTGCTGCCGAGTCGACCGGCTGGAAGACCGCCGGTGACCGGCTCAAGGAGATCCTCGACGAGTGGAAGACCATTCGGGGGGTCGACAAGAAGACCGACGGCGAGTTGTGGAAGCGGTTCGCGGCCGCGCGGGACGGCTTCACCCGTCGCCGGGGCGCCCACTTCGCCTCCCTCGACGCGCAGCGCAAGCAGGCGCAGACGGTCAAGGAGGAGCTGGTCGCCGAGGCCGAGAAGGTCGCCGAATCGACCGACTGGGCGGCGACGGCCAACCACCTCAAGAACCTGATGACGCAGTGGAAGGCCGCGCCGCGCGCGTCGAAGGAGGCCGAGCAGAAGCTTTGGGAGCGGTTCCGGGCCGCCCAGGACGCCTTCTTCAGCCGGCGTAGCGAGGTCTTCTCTGCCCGCGACAACGAGCAGCGCGCCAACCTGGAGCGCAAGCAGGCGTTGCTCACCGAGGCCGAGGCGCTCGACATCGACGGCGACCCGAAGGGCGCCCAGGCGAAGCTGCGGGAGATCCAGGCGCAGTGGCACGAGGCCGGTCGGGTGCCGCGCGAGGCCGCCGCCGGGCTGGAGCGCCGACTGCGCGCGGTCGACGAGAAGGTCCGCGAGGTGATGGACTCGGCCTGGCGGCGCACCAGCCGGGAGGACAATCCGCTGCTGGCCCAGATGCGGTCGCAGGTAGCGGAGGCAGAGGAGCGGCTGGCCCGGGCGCAGGCGGCAGGCGACACCCGGCGGATCAGGGAGGCCGAGCAGGCGCTCGCCTCGAAGCGCCAGTTCCTCCAGTTGGCCGAGCAGGCCGGCTGAGTCGTACGTCCGATGCCCTCGGCCGCCCTCACGGGGCCGGGGGCATCGTCGTTTTCGCAGGTCCCGGCGATGTTAGCGTACGACATTTACATCGACGTCAATCTGTGATTACCTGGGAAAGCGCTTGCCCTCCCGAGAGGTAGGGCGCGGGAGCCATTCCGACAGTTCATCCCACGGCAGGGCGCATCCTGCGACCGCCTCGGCATCGCTGCCGCCGGGCACGGCAGCCTCCACCGCCGGGGCTCATCCCCTGCCGACCGCACCGGGTGACGCCTCCGGGCGTCCGCCACGGCCCACGCCACCCCCCTCAGCCGCCGTGGCCGCCCACGTCACGGGCCGGTCCGGACCGGCCCTGACCGCCGGCCCCGCCGGTGCGCCGACGCGTCATCCGATCCGTCCCATTTATCGAGGATGAGGAGAACAACCGTGCTTGCAGACGTCAAGCCTCGCCTGACACGACGGTTGGCGGTGCTGGCCGCGACGGCCGTCGCGCTGCCCGCCGCCGCCGTCGCGGTGACCGCCGCACCGGCCGCCGCCGCGACCGTCGACACCGGTGCCTACTACGTGTTCGTCAACCGGCACAGCGGCAAGGCGATGGACCTCTGGAACTGGTCCACCGCCGACGGCGGCGAGATCCGGCAGTTCAGCCGCCTCGACGGCAACAACCAGCAGTTCCAGTTCGTCGACGTGGGCAGCGGTTACT
Organism: Micromonospora sp. ATLC16; assembly: GCF_057196645.1. Classification (NCBI taxonomy): domain Bacteria; kingdom Bacillati; phylum Actinomycetota; class Actinomycetes; order Micromonosporales; family Micromonosporaceae; genus Micromonospora; species Micromonospora sp. ATLC16. The sequence goes on along the minus strand of NZ_JBXUOW010000107.1, from coordinate 1,612 downwards.
ACCAGCTGCGCAACCGGCACTCCGGCAAGGTTGTGACGGTGCCCAACTCCAACGACGGGGTGCAGGTCACCCAGGTCACCGCGAGCGGCGACACCAAACAGCACTGGGCGTTGCGCGACTCCGCCAACGGCGACGTGCGGTTCATCAACCGGCACAGCGGCAAGGCACTCGACCTGTGGGAGTGGTCCACCGCCGACGGTGGAATGATCTCGCAGTACGCCGACCTGGACGGCGCGAACCAACGGTGGCAGCTGGTGCGGCTCGGTGGCACCACTCCCCCGCCGGACCCGGGCCCGCAGACCGGGCTGGTCGGCTGGGCCACCCAGAACGGCGGCACCACCGGCGGCGGTAACGCCGGCACCACCACCGTCACCAGTGCCTCGGCGCTGACCAGCGCGCTCAACTCCAGCAGCGCGGCGGTGATCCGGGTCTCCGGCACCATCAACTGCTCGGGAATGCTGCGGGTCCGCTCCAACAAGACCATCCTCGGCAACTCCGGTGCCACGATCGCCGGCTGCGGCTTCAACATCAACGGCGACCGTAACGTCATCATCCGGAACCTGACCTTCCGGAACTGGGACGACGACGCGATCAACGTCCAGGAGTCCGCCACCAACATCTGGATCGACCACAACACCTTCACCGCCGGCTACGACGGCGTGGTCGACATCAAGCGCGGCTCCGACTTCATCACGGTGTCGTGGAACCGCGTCTACGGTCACGACAAGTCGATGCTGCTCGGGCACAGCGACAGCAACGCCGGTCAGGACGTGGGCCATCTACGGGTGTCGTACCACCACAACTGGTTCGACGGCAGCAACCAGCGCCACCCCCGGGTCCGCTTCGGCAACCCGGTGCACGTCTACAACAACTACTACAGCAACGTGCGCGGCTACGGCGTGGCGTCCACGATGAACGCCGGCGTGCTGGTCGAGGGCAACTACTTCGAGAACACCCCCGACCCGTACCACCTGGGTGAGGCCAACTCCGGCCCCGGCTCCCTGGTGGCCCGCAACAACCACTTCGTCAACTCGGGCAGCGGACAGACCGGCGGCAGCGTCGCAGGCATCCCCTACTCGTACACCCTGGACACCGCGAGCAACGTCAAGTCGATCGTGACCGGCGGCGCAGGCGCCGGCCGGATCTCGCTCTGACCGCAAGGTCCCGAGATTCGTTGATCATGAGGTTAGCGGCCCGATAGAGATCGAAAACTACCGCTAACCTCATGATCGACAAGGTGTTCGGCGACCACCGCACTACGGGTGATCACGGTCGCCGTCGATCGCTTGCGCTGTTTCTGATGTCGGCTGGTGTTGTGGGTCAGGGTTGGCGGGTCAGGCCGACGATGGTGGCCAGGCGGGCGACGTCGGCGGCTGCGGGTCCGCGTCGGATGATCTGGGCGAGGAGGGTACGGGCGGCGGGGCGGCTGCGCCGAGTGACGGCCTCGCCAGCACGACCGCCCGCCTGCAGGCGCTCAAGCTGGAGGAAAGGCCGCACTAGCTCCAACGCCGTTCAGTTAGGGCGGCGGCTGGTTGGTCAAGGGTCGCTGGTGATGACGTCGATGCTGGTGGTGGCTTTGTAGGTGCGGCGATCGATGTTGGGTCCGCGGGCC